>CAYOHV010000006.1:0-19605 GCA_964403825.1 uncultured Bifidobacterium sp.
GAGGCGAACACACTGCCCACTACCGCAACACCAAGTGTGCCGCCCACTTCACGAGTGGTGTCGTTAACGGCCGCGCCGGCGCCTGCCTTCTCTTTTGGAAGTGATGACATCACCGCGGCAGTTGATGGCGAAGTGATGAGTGCCAAACCAGTTGCAATCATCGCCATCGATAAAAGCACCGGTCCGAAGTACGCGGTATCAGCACTGCATTGCGAAATAACGATGAAGCCACCGCTCATCACTAAAAGCCCAGTGCTCACAACTTTGCGCGGACCAAACTTCAATGCCAAGCGCGCGGCGATGGGCGCAGTCGTGCCGGCGAAAATTGCGAAGGGCAATGTGTGCACACCAGCCGACAATGTGCTGTAGCCGCGCACCAATTGGAAATATTGCGTAACGATAAAAATGAAACCGAAGAGCGTGAAAAACGCGACGGCAATTGATCCCGCGGCTGCACTAAAGCGCGGGATTTTGAACACGCGCACATCAAGCAGCGGATAGTCGCGGGCAAGTTCGATACGCACGAAGGTCACGAGGAAAATAACGGCGAGAGCGAAGCCACCGAGAGTGGCCGCTGATGTCCAACCCCAACGCGGACCTTCGATGACGGTGAATACCAACACACCAACACCAAGAATTGATGTCACCGTACCGGGCATATCGAACGGGCCGGTTTCGGGATCTTTCGACGTGGGTACCAGCCATGCACCTAATACAAGAGCAATCGTCACGATCGGGATATTGACTAAAAAGACCGATCCCCACCAGAAATGTTCGAGCAAAAAACCACCGGTGATGGGACCAAAAGCCACGGCCATACCGCTGACGGCCGACCACACACCAATCGCTTTGGCTCGTTCAATGGGATCGGTGAACACATTGGTGAGAATGGCCAAAGTGGCAGGGAAAACGAAGGCCGCGCCAATACCCATTGCCGCACGCGCCGAGATGAGTTGCCCGGTTGTGCTGGCATAAGCGCCGAAAGTGGAAAAGATTCCGAAGAGCACAAGCCCAAATTGCATTGCACCTTTGCGACCGATGCGATCGCCTAAACCGCCGAATGCCAATAACAAGCCGGCGAACACCAAACTGTAGGCATCAACAATCCATTGCAGTTCGGTGGTGCTGGCATTGAGTTCGCGACTGAGTGTTGGCAACGCCACATTCACAATGGTGTTGTCCACCACAACTAAGAAAACACTCAGCGCTAAGACGGCGAGAATGAGCCAGCGGCGCTTATGAACGAGTTCGGAGTTCATAAAAATGACTTTCTAGGTGAGCCAAGAAAAAACGTTAATGGCTACGACAACAAGGGCGAGCGATGCCACGGCCAAAACGCAGATCGCTGCGACAACACGGAAACGGGGGCCATTCACCATTTCCCCTAAGACACTGCGGCGATTGGCGAGGATCAAAATAAAGGTAAGAACAATCGGCGTAATAAGACCGTTCAAGATCTGCATGGCAATCAAGAGGTCAATCAAGTTGCCGGGCAATAGCGCCACTACCCCGCCAATAACAATGAGTGCGGTGAACAAACCCATAAACAACGGGGCTTCACGAAATGACCGAGAAACTGATCGTTCAACGCCAACCGCTTCGGCAACGGCATAAGAAGTAGCCAACGGAACCACCGCCGCAGCCAACGCCGAGGCGCCTAAAAGACCGATACCAAAAAGAATTTCCGCGCCGGCACCGGCAACGGGTTCTAACGCTTGGGCTGCTTGTTTGGCTGATTGCAATGGCCCGCTACCACCAATGGCGGCGGCGGTTGCAATGATGATGGCCATTGAAATGACGTTGGCGAAAATTGATCCAACAACCGTATCGGTACGCACCGATTTGTAATTTTCCGGTCCGCTACCCGAATCGGCCACTGCTGATGCTTGGTACAACTGCATATAAGGAGTGATGGTGGTACCGATTAAGGCCACTACCAAAATCAGAAACTCTTTCGTGCCAAGAAGATGAGGAACGAATGTGTTGGACGCAACTTCGGACCAATCGGGCTTCGCCAAAATTGCCGCGATGGGATAGGCGAGAAATGCCAAACCCAAAATTAAAAACGCCCGTTCCGCATGTCGATAATTACCAAAGACAACTACGGCCCAAATAACAAACATGGCGATCGGAATAGAGATGTATCGCGAGACGCCGAACAATTCGAAAGCGGCGCCGATACCAGCGAATTCAGAAACAACTAAGCCGAGGTTGGCCACCAACAAACACAAAATGGCGAAAGTGGAAACACGCAAAGAAAATTGCTCGCGAATTAGCGACATCAATCCTTCGCCGGTGTGGGCACCCAAGCGGGCTGACATTTCTTGCACTACTACTAATGCAACCGTCACCAACACCATGACGAAAAGCGTGCGGTATTGGAATTGCGAACCGGCGCTGGCATAGGTGGCAATACCGCCCGCGTCATTGCCCGCGTTTGCAGCAATGATTCCCGGGCCAAGTACGGCCAGCCAAGCAAACCAACGACGTTTCATGACTAACGAAGCCTGGTGAGCGAGCGTCGTTTGGGCATGAGGGCATCAACAACATCGTCAGCCAAAATGCGACCGACCGGACGTTGATCAGCGTCGACCACAACAACTGATGAACCGCGATTTTCAACGAAGGCATCAATAGCATCTTCAATTGAATCTTCAACATTCACAGTGACCGGCCAGGGCGCGCCCGTGAGAGAACGCAAAGTTTCGCCAGGCTCGGACATGAAGAGATCAACAATCAAGATGTCATCGAGCAAAGTTCCGTCGTTATGCAACACCAAAATTGATTCAAGGCGGGCAATATCGGTATCGGATTGCGCCAGTAGTTGACGTGTTTCCTCAACGGTTAATTCGGCTGAGAAAGAAAGAATGGCGGTGGTCATCACACCACCGGCAGTTTCTTCGTCGTAACCCAAAAGTTTTACGAGTTCAGCGGCGTCGTCAGCATCCATGGCGGCGAGGAATTCGTTACGTGTTTCATCATCTAAATCACGCAAGGCTTCGGCGGCTTCATCAGGTTCCATCTCAGAAAGAACGACGGCGCCTTGTGAAGGTTCCATATCGCGCAACAAAACCTGAAGTTCTTCGGGTTCCATTTCTTCTAACGCATCGGCTGCCGTTTCCGCATCAAGGGCGGCGAGCAATTCCTGTCGTTGGGAACGGCCGAGTTCTTCTAAAAGGTCGGCCAATTCACCGGGACGCAGACGGCGTAATTCATTGTTGGCGCGTGTCATGCGCACCGGACCGCCCGGATCGGAAAACGGTTGAATCGCAGCCCAATCGATAACTTGATCAGGACGTGGACGCGCACGCCAACGTGCAGGACCAAGCCGACGTAAAAGTGTGCCGAAACCAACATCGGCTCCCACCAGACGAAAACCAGATCCAACTTGAGCCAAATACAAATCGGCGGCGCGGAAAACGCGCACGCCATCAACGTCAACCATTTGATGATCAATCACATCGTCATAAAGACGCACTTCTGATTCGCGTTGTTGAAAGGCGCGTAAGTCGACCTTGGCTGATTTCAAAACAATGCGGCGCTGTTCGAGTTCACCAATTTTTTCCGCCGAAATCCATGACAATGAATTACCGACGCGTACAACTAATCCCGTGAGTGGCGGATAGGGCTCGCCTTCCCAGCGCACGACGAGATCAACAACTCGTCCTACTTGAATGCCCGATTGATGCTCAACGGGCGCGCCGGTAATTCCCGCCACGGAGACGAGAGATTCAGAAACAGCTTCGAGGGCTAATAAGCGTTTGGTGCGCCGACTGTCATTGCGACGAATCGGCCGAGATGCGCGAAGTTTCGACATGGCATGATTCCTCTGATTGCGTGCGAACGGGAACAAACGCGGTACTTGGGGGTTCGCTAGCTGGCATGTCGTCACCTCCTCACTCGGTAAGCGACCGAAACGCTCGGTCGACAGCGATCAATGGGTAGGACCCTTTTGACCGGACTGTCTATTAAACCATGAACCCCACCAAATTTGGCAATCGATATGTCACGATGGGTGGGAATTCACTTTGAATCCACTTCATTTTCACGGCGGGCCTTGATGAAACCACCTCTTGTCTTACTTCCCCCATCGGAAGGTAAAGCCACCGGCGGCAGCGAACCGTCATTGAAATTGAATGGTCTTTCGTTTCCCTCATTAACTGAGGCGCGCAAGAAAGTCATTGCCAATTTGGATCGATTGCCGGATGCGGCATTCGGTGTCAAAGGCGCGGCCTTAGAAAAAGCAAAACTGGCAAATGCGAAAGTAATGAAATCAAAAACGCTTCCCGCCCTGCTTCGTTACACCGGTGTGTTGTACGACGCACTGGATGCGGGATCGCTGACAACCAAAGAGAAGAAACGACTCAACGAACAAGTTGTGATCTTCTCGGGATTATTTGGTGCGGTGGCCGCCGACGATTTGCTGCCCGATTACAAATTGAAAATGTCGGCAACACTTTCGAACTTGGGACGGCTTTCATCATTTTGGAAACCATTCCTAACCGATGCATTAGCGCCCTATTGCGAACAACAAACCGTTTGGAATCTGTTACCGAATGAACATAACTCGGCCTGGAATCCACCAACTTCGGCACGCATCATCACAGTGAAGTTTCTTGATGATGATGGAAAAGGAAATCTCACCACCGTTAGCCACTGGAATAAGTTGCTCAAAGGATCGTTAGTGCGCTGGCTTTTGTCGAACAATGCGACAGAACCGACAGCGCTGAAAAAATTTCGTCATCCCGAGAATTACCGATTCTCAGAAATTGCCGTCACCAAGGCCACTGCCAAAACACCACAAATTGAAACGGTTGTAATGGTGCGTAAGTAAGCGGTGCCGTTGAGAAGGTGTTCTCAAGTTTGCGTTTTGCTCGTATCGTGGAGTCATGACGTCGACCGACGCTCCCACCACAGTTGATCTCCCTATTGAAGGGATGACCTGCACGGCATGTGCGGTGCGGATTGGTAAAGGGCTGTCCAAAATTGAAGGTGTCGAAAAGGCGGATGTGAACTTTGCGTCCGGTAAAGCCCGCGTGCTTTACGACGCTGATCTCGTGAGTTTGCAGGATTTATCGGCCAAAGTTGAAAGTCTCGGATACAAAGTTGTTGAAGAGATCGACGAAGAAGCCGTTGCCCAACAATTGTTCCGCCGGTTAGTGGTGGCCGCAGTCTTAAGCGTTCCGGTTGTTGCAATATCCATGATCTCGCCGTGGCAATTTCAAAACTGGCAATGGGTGGCGTTTGTGTTGGCTACGCCGGTGGTGTTTTGGTCGGGTTGGAACTTCCACCGTGCGGCGGTGTTAAACGCGCGCCATGGCACAGTCACGATGGACACATTGGTATCGGTTGGAACGTTGGCTGCGTGGATTTGGTCGACGGTTGCACTTTTCTTTTTAGGTGCGGCTGACCATGCCGGAATGTCAATGTCGAGTTCTGATGCCGCGCATGTGTATTACGAAACCGCCTGTGTGATCGTCACGTTGATTTTGTTAGGCAAATGGTTTGAAGCGCGGGCGAAAAAGCGCTCGGGTGATGCATTACGCAAACTCGGCGAACTGGGCACGAAAGTTGCTCGCTTAGAAGACGGCACCGAAATTCCTATCGAAAACCTTGAGGTTGGAATGGTGTTCGAAGTGCGGCCCGGCGAAAAAGTCGCTACCGATGGCACGGTGGTGCGCGGCCACAGCGCGGTTGACATGTCGATGATTACGGGCGAACCGGTCCCTGTTGAAGTTTCTGAGGGCGACAATGTTGTGGGCGCAACCGTTAATACGAATGGATTTTTGTTAGTACGCGCCACGAGCGTCGGTGCTGACACGGCTCTGTCACAAATTGTTCGCTTAGTGGAACAAGCGCAAGGAACAAAAGCGCCCGTACAAAAACTGGCCGATCGAGTGGCCGGTGTCTTTGTTCCAATTGTGTTTTTGATTGCGGCTATCACCATCGTGGCGTGGTTCGTTACCGGTCACGATGCCAACGATGCATTCACCGCTGCGGTTGCAGTACTGATTATCGCTTGCCCATGTGCGCTTGGCTTAGCCACACCAACCGCAATCATGGTGGGTACTGGGCGCGGCGCGCAGTTGGGCATCATCATTAAAGGCGGCGAAGTTTTAGAACAAACTCGCCGCGTCGACACAATCTTGCTCGACAAAACCGGAACAATTACCGAAGGAAAAATGGCCTTAGCCGGCATTGAGGTTGCGCCCAATTCATCGTTTACTTCAGCGCAATGGCATCAATTAGCAGGATCAGTAGAAGCGCAATCGGAGCATCCAATTGCGGCCGCTATTGCCGCCTCTGTTGATGTGCTCGACGTTTCTCAGTTTGTGAATACGCCGGGTCAAGGCGTAATGGCCACCGTGCAAACCGATCAAGGATCAAAGGTGGTCGGCGTTGGTAAAGCATCGTTATTCCATCGGATCGATTCATCGTTAGACAATGCAAAACAACAGAGTGAAGAAAGCGGCGAAACGGCGGTCTTAGCCGGAATAGAAAATGCCGAAGGACAACTTTGTGCATCGGCATTATTTCGAGTGGCCGATTCACTGAAATCCACCAGTGTTGAAGCCATTGAGCGTTTTCACCATTTAGGTTTGGAAGTTGTCATGGTGACCGGAGACAACGCACGCACCGCCAAAAAGATTGGTGATGTTGTTGGTGTTGATGCGGTGGTGGCCGAAGTGCTGCCGGCCGGAAAAGTTGATGAAATCACGCGCTACCAACAACAAGGAAAAGTTGTAGCGATGGTGGGCGACGGAATTAATGACGCTCCCGCTCTCGCTCAAAGCGATCTGGGCATTGCTATTGGTACCGGCACCGATGTGGCTATCGAGGCAAGCGATCTCACCATTGTGAGTGGCGATTTACGCTCGGCGGCTACGGCGATTTCGTTATCGCGGCGCACACTAAGCACCATTAAAGGAAATCTTTTTTGGGCTTTCGCTTATAACGTGGCCGCTATTCCGTTGGCCGCATTTGGGTTACTCAATCCAATGATTGCGGCCGGCGCGATGGGCTTTTCTTCAGTTTTTGTTGTCACCAATTCGCTGCGTTTAAAGCGCTTTAAATAAGGAAACATCATGGCGAAAACGTATTCAGTTCCCGGAATTTCTTGTGGTCATTGCCAAGCCGCTATCGAAGGCGAATTACTTCCCTTAGATGGCGTTGAGTCGGTCAACGTTGATCTCGAAAACAAGTTGGTCACCGTTGAAGGTTCAATTAGTGAAGACCAAGTTCGGGCCGCAATTGACGAAGCCGGTTATGAAGTAGCCGGCGTGCAATAAACGGCGTTACAACTCTCCGTTTGCAATTGCGGCGCGTATTTCAACGGCGCGTTCGCGCACTAAATCCAAGTTTTGCATTTTGCGCATTGAGCCCATTTGGTTGCCCAGACGATGATTGGACTTCAGAGACTTTTCGTTGCGAGCCAGAAAATCCCAATACAACGTGGTGAACGGGCAAGCATTTTCGCCAATGCGTTCTTTGAAATTGAATCGGCAATCACCGCAGTAATCCGACATGCGGTTGATATACGAACCTGACGATGCATATGGCTTGGTGGCCATTCGCCCGCCATCGGCATAAAGCGCCATACCGATCACATTGGGGAGCATCACCCATTCGGCGCCATCGATAAATGAATGCCACATCCACTTCACTACTTGTTGCGGGATAGCGCCATAGGTCAGCGTGAAATTGCCCAAGATCATTAAGCGTTCAATGTGATGAACCCAGGCTCGCTCATTCACGCCGTCAACAACATGGCGAATACATGCCATATCGGTAGCGGCACCGGTGAACGAAGGCGGAAGCGGTTGATCAGCCTGCAATTCATTGAGATTTCGATAGTCAGGCATCCAGAGCCAATACAAACCCCACACATATTCGCGCCAACCGATGACTTGGCGAATGAAACCTTCCGCCGATGCAATCGGAACGTTTCCGGCGCGATACGCCTCTTCAACCGCGGCAACAACTTCCGCGGGCGATAACAAACCAATGTTGAGATACGGGCTTAACGCCGAATGCGCCAGTTTCCACTCACTTTTCAACATCGCATCTTCATGAGGTCCGAAGAGCGGCAATACCTCGTCAACGAATTGACGTAATCGCGCTAATGCACCTTTGCGCGAGGTCGACCACAAACCTTCGGGCGCTTTGCCATAGCCACCAACATCGGCAATGACGCGGGCATCAATGCGATCCAACTTGTCGACAATTGGCGCGGGCCAGCGGCGTCCATCTTTTGGTGGCGGCTCACGATTATCGGCATCGAAATTCCAACGACCACCAGCGGGTTCTTTGCCATCCATCAAAATTGAGAGGCGACGTCGTTGCCAACGATAGAAGTCCTCCATTTTGAATTTCTTCTCCCCCGCCCATTGCGCAAACTCTTCGGCGGAACACAGAAATTGGTCGTTGGGGACAATGGTGACGTTATTGCGCTGCAAAAGTTGGAGGCCGTCGTACGACATCGGCGACATGGCAATGACTTCGTCGGGTTTGTGTTGCTGACAATGTTCGTCGAAACCTTTTTGCATTGTCGGCGCTTTGCGATAGTCGACCTTGAACCCTTCGGCTTTCAACTCTTCAGCAAAACGTCGCATGGAAGCGATAACAAAATGTAAGCGTTGTCGATGACCGTGCAGTTTGGCGGTGCTTTCCACCAAAAGGACGCGCACTTCACCAGCCTTATACGGAGCTAAGGCACCGGTGTCACGTCGCAGTTGATCGCCCAAAATCCAAACTGTTTTCACTGCGCTTGGTCTACCACCGAAAGTTGCGCTGTGAGCGATTTACTGCGGTATCGGCGCGTGCTGGCGTATCCACGTATGCATAGCAATACCAGCAGCAACTCCAACATTGATTGAGCGAGTTGAACCGAATTGGGCAATCGAGCAGATCATCTGCGCTGAAGCGCAGGCTTGTTCACTTAATCCCGGCCCTTCTTGACCAAAAAGCAACAAACAATTTTGGGGCAATTCGACGGTTTCAATAGGAATCGAACCAGGCACGATATCGATGCCGACGATGACAAGGCCGGCATCATCACACCAGGCTTTTAATTCGGCAACATCGTTGTGATGATGCACGGTGAGATAACGATCGGTCACCATGGCGCCGCGGCGATTCCAACGTTTTTTGCCCACGATATGAACACCGGCGGTATTGAATGCATTAGCAGTGCGCACAACGGTTCCGATATTGAGATCATGCTGCCAATTTTCAACTGCGACATGAAATGAATGTCGTTTGGTTTCTAAATCAGCAACAATCGCATCGTTACTCCAGTAACGATAATGATCCAAAACATTGCGACGATCGCCGTTGGCTAAAAGTTCAGGATCAAAACGGGGATCATCCGGCCACGGTAAAGGGTGCGGACCAACACCAACCTCGCGCTCTTCTTCAAATTCAGACATTTAAATCTCACGTGCAAGTTGGCGAGCAGCAGCAACCGCCTCGCCGGCAGAACACTGCACGGTTTTCCATACCGCACCAAAAGACTTTTCCGCTGCTTCCGGATCGTGCGCACAAAAAGCCGAAATCGAAACTTCATCGCCGAGTAATTGTGCATAGGCGCCAATGGGCAGATTGCAATCGCCACCTAATTCAGAAAGAAATGCACGCTCGACATCGACACATAAACGACTTACCGGGTCTTCAATGGCGGCAAGTTTTTGCAAGGTGACATTGTCATCGCGGCGACATTCCACTGCTAACGCACCTTGTGCAACTTGCGGGATCATCACGTCAACACCGAGCACATCAACAACATCGGGTGTGAGTTGTAAACGATCAAGCGCGGCTGCGGCCATAACAATGGCGTCGAAATCAGCTGCTTTTTGCAAACGAGTAGCGATGTTGCCGCGCAATCCAGAGAAACGAAGATCGGGTCGAAGTAATTCGAGTTGTACGCGGCGACGTTGCGAACCCGTGGCGACATGCGCGCCTTGCGGTAAATCAGCCAGTCGACAACCAACTAAAACATCATTGACAATGCCACGAGTTGGCACCGCGCCAATTTGTAAACCATCAGGCGTTTCCGCCGGTAGATCTTTCGCCGAATGCACTGCGATATCGGCGCGGCCATCTAATACGGCGGCCTGCACTTCTTTGACAAAGACTCCCTTGCCACCCATGGCATCAATGGGAATATCAAGTCGCTTATCAGCGACCGTTTCAACAATGACTAATTCGGCGCCGCCTACTAGCGAGGCAACAGTTTCGGCCTGCCATAACGCCAGCGCACTTCCCCGCGTGGCTATGCGCATTACAACTCGAAAAGGTCGCGCAATGCTTCAGCCAAACGTTCGCCGCGCGGAGTGCCCGCTGCATCTTTTAAGCGAACGGTGGGTTGATGTAGCAACTTGGCCACAATGCCCTTTGTTAAAGCGTCTAAAGCTTCAAGTTGGCGTTCATCAAGGTCGCCCAGACGGGCCCGTAAACGATCGATTTCGGCGAGACGAATTTCCTCGGCCTCATCATGAAGACGAGCCACTAACGGTGCAACTTCACGTGCCGAACGAACCGAAAGATAACGATTTACTTCTTCGGCGCACATCGACTCAACGAGTTCAACTTCGCGCTTTCGCTCGGCCATGCCGGCATCGGCAAAAGCACGCAAATCATCCATGTCCAAAATGGTGACACCAGGAATTTGTCCAGCCGCGGGATCAACGTCACGCGGCACAGCAACATCGACTACCAGAATGTCGCGACCGTTACGGCTTTGCATCACGCGATCAACATGAGCGTGTTCGATAATCATCGAATTGGCACCGGTGCCGGTGAGTAACAAATCAACCTTGGTTAACGCGGCCGGCAATTCATCTAAACCAATGGCGCGTCCACCCAAACGTTCCGCAATTTCCTGCGCCCGTTCGGGTGTGCGGTTAGCAATCAGCAAATCGCTAATGCCGTTTTCCATGATGGCGCGCACCATGCCTTCGCCCATTTCGCCCGCACCGATAACTAATACGCTGCGACCTTGTAATGATCCAAGATGTTGCGCCGCCATGGCTACTGCGGCCGTTGAAACCGAAGCGATATGACGACCGATTGAAGTTTCGGTGCGTGCGCGCTTGCCGGTTTCTAAAGCGTGACGGAAGAGCAAATTGAGTTGTGAACCTGCAGCACCTTCGGTTTGGGCAATCTCCCAAGCACGACGGGTTTGACCAAGAATTTCTGCTTCGCCAACAACAGCCGAATCAATGCCCGAGGCAACTCGGAAGAGATGATCAACGGCGGCGTCTGCATCATGAATATAAAGATGATCGGCGATTTCTTCCGGTGCGCTGAATGACAATTCAGCAAAGAAGTTACGAAGGTCGCCAACCGCTGGATGGAACTTTTCCGCAACGACATAAACCTCGGTGCGGTTACAAGTAGAAAGCACAACCGCTTCGCTGACATGTTCATTCGACATGACATCGTGCAGCGCTTTTGGAAGACGCGCGTCATCGACAGTGACCCGCTCGAGCAATGACAGCGGAACAGTGCGGTGGTTTAGTCCGACGACAACGAGAGACACGCCTGCAGGCGCTCCTTGGCTTCGGCGAGGTTGCCCTCGCGGATTAGGTCCAGCATTCCCGAATCGAGGGCCCCTTGCCAATTGAGTCCTTCGGTGGAGACACCAGAGGCCAAAAGGCGGTTGCGCTCGTCGGCAAGTAATTCCAACAGAGTTAAGTACTCGGGGCCGAACTCTGCGGTGAATCTCCGCCGCAGCCAAGTCGCCAATGCGGGCGAATGACCACCGGTCGAAAACGTCACCATCAGGGGACCCTGTCGCACTCTTGATGGCAGCGTAAAGGCACAATTGGCCGGATCGTCGGCACTATTTACCCAAACTCCAAAAGATTCGCCCTCGACGAAGACTTGACGGTTTACCTCGGGGTCGCTGGTGGCGGTAATAGCAAGGCGATAGCCCGAAACTTCCCCTGTTTTATAGGGTCGCTTGTGACAAGTGACCAGATCATGCGCCTCTATCTCAGCGAGAATTTCTGGGGCAACGACATCAACAATCGCACCACATTTCACTAACTCGGCGACCTTTTGCGCAGCCACCGGGCCACCGCCGACTACTAAACATTTTCGACCCGTGACAACCAAGTTCACCGGATAGAGCGGACCATCAACGGGCATTAGATGGCCTCGAACAATGTGCCGCGTTGACCGTAGAAACTTAAAACCTGTAATTCCAAGGCTAAATCGACTTTGCGCAAGTTCACATCTTCGGGAACGGTGATGAGCGTGGGCGCAAAGTTAAGGATGGAACGAATGCCTGCTTGTACAAGTCGATCCGCCACTGATTGCGCGGCTGATGCTGGTGTGGCCACGATGCCGATTTCAATTCCTTCATTGCGCACAATGTCGTTGAGTTCATCTAACGAACGCACAGTGAATTCGCCATAACGCGAACCAACTTTGCTGGGATCAGCATCAACAAGTGCAGCAATCGGAAAACCGCGATCACCGAAGCCACCGTAATTAGCAAGAGCTGAACCGAGATTTCCGAGACCAACAATGACAACTGGCCAGTCGCGAGTTAAACCGAGTTCACGACTGACTTGATACATGAGGTGATCAACGTCGTAACCAACGCCGCGAGTGCCATAGGAACCCAAATAGGAAAGGTCCTTGCGAACCTTGGCCGCATTGACACCAGCCATCTCCGCTAAGCGGTCAGACGACACCGTATCCACCCGCTCGTCGTGTAAATCAGCGAGCGTGCGCAGATAAATGGGGAGGCGGGCCACAGTCGCCTCAGGGATACGGCGGCGATTCACGTTCCTACGCTAGTGGCCAAATTCCCAAATTCACAAAGTCCCCTCTAGCGTTATGGGTATGCATGCTGCCCTTGCCGCCGCCGCCACCTTGGTCTCCGCGGCCTTTGCCCTCTCCACCTTGGAAAGGTGGCTGGTCAGTCGAAAGCGACATCAATTGGATTGGACGATTTCGCTCGCCATGTTTGCGGCGGGATCGGCGTCGTTATGGTGGGGCGCCAGCGTTGGTTGGGATGAGTGGTCGTTTAAATCGTTCTTTTTGTTTGGCGCAATTTTGAATGTGCCGTGGTTAGCGCTTGGCACGTTGGAGTTGTTGTACGGACCAATGCGTAAAACCACTTCGACCATTGCGTTGTTAAGCGCGTTTTGTACCGGGCTTATGTTGGCCACACCACTTGTGGCTGCAGTTCCCGCTGATGTTTTGCCGCAAGGCAAAGATGTTTTTGGAATTGGTCCGCGTATTGCTGCAGCTGTTGGTTCAGGCGTCGCCGCCATTGTGATTTTTGCGGGTGCGATTTTGAGTGCATGGCGTTTATGGCGCGTACATCGCAGTGGTGGAAATACGC
This sequence comes from uncultured Bifidobacterium sp., assembly GCA_964403825.1. Lineage (GTDB taxonomy): Bacteria > Actinomycetota > Acidimicrobiia > Acidimicrobiales > Acidimicrobilacustridaceae > Acidimicrobilacustris. The sequence continues at coordinate 13,358 of CAYOHV010000006.1, forward strand.
GTGAACGCCGTGGTGGCGTTTCACCGCGACGTTTAGCCGTGGCCAATGTATTGATCGCCATCGGCACGGTGATTTTGAGTGCAGGTGGTTTGCTCAATTCAGTCGTCGATGAAATGGATGGATTCTCCATCTCATTAGTGCTGGGAATCGCCGTTATTTTCGTTGGCTTTTTAGCGACCGAAGCAAAACCAGAACCGGTCGAATGGAAGTTGGAACTTTTACGCCAAGAAGAACAACTGCAAAGCAGCGGCCATCAAAATAATGAACAACAAAATGCCGACAGCAATAACGGTTCCGGGGCGCATCTCAGTTCTCCTTCTTTCTCTGAGTCAGCGTAACGGGCGTTGTAACTCCCGACGACTCTTCTAATGGCTCGATGGTGACAGCATCGGCAGTAGAAACTTGTAAATCAGCCGCGGCCGAGTTACGGAATCGCACCACGGCAACTAATCCATAGGAATCGACCAGCAGACCTAAATCGTTATCTCCTAATGATGCGAAGTCTTCAACAAAGCGCGCTGAACGCACGGTGCCATTTGCCATTGTGAGACGGAAGGTGTCGCCCATTGGCAAAAGATCTTCGCTGGTGACATTGAGTTGCACATTGCCGTAATGGTCAATCCACAAAACATCCGCTAAGAGCGCGCCGTTTTCTTCACGCGGCAACGGCACTAATCCGGGGAATAACGAATAGGGATCAACAGCCGGACCAAGGTCGGAAATGTCAACGCCATTACAAAGATGCGCGGCCGCCGGTGCGAAAACATCACGGCCATCAAATGTGGCGGCATCGGTTTGTAAGAGATAGTCGGGATTGGTGATTTCTACGATGCGATCGTGGCCATACATGCTTACTAATGGCGCCAAAAGACCGTTATCGGGGCCCACTAAGACCGATGATCCCCCGCCGATCTCCACGGCAATAGCGCGTCGTTGAGTGCCCACAGTGGGATCAACAACGGCAATGACAACACCCGGTGCGAGATAGTTGGCTGAACGTACGAGCGTTAATCCACCGGCGCGCACATCATATGGATCGATGTCATGAGTGATATCGATAACGCGTACATCAGGTGCAATCGAGCGAATGACCGAATGGACGACGCCCACAAATTCATCTTTGCGCCCATAATCAGAAAGAAATGAGATTGTGTCGTAACGCATTAGGAACCAAGTTCTTTCGATCGTTCAGTAGCCCGTAAAACTGCTTGCACTACGGCATTGCGAAAACCGGCGTTTTCCATTTCCGTAATGCCGGCATGAGTGGTGCCGTTTGGTGACGTAACTTGCGCGCGCAATTGCACAGCATCGGCTTCACCGGCGGCTAACAACGTCGATGCACCTAGCAACGTTTGAATAGTTAAAACTTCGGCAATTTGCGGGTCTAAACCAGCGGCTACGCCCGCTTCCATAAGTGATTCCGCTAAGAGAAAAACATAGGCCGGACCGGATCCCGATAAACCAGTTACAGCATCGAGTTCATGTTCTTTTACACGCACCACTAAACCAACGGCGCCCAAAACTTCTGAGGCCCAATGCAGATCTTGTTCAGTGGCAGCGGCTCCACCGGCAATTGCCGACGCACCGAGTTTCACTAATGCCGGAGTGTTGGGCATGGCGCGAATTACCGCCACATCATTACCAACCGCGTTTTGCAATGAAGCGATCGTGACACCGGCCGCAATCGATAACACGCGCCTCGGTTCAATGAGTTGGCGACATACTTCGGTGACATCATTCGGCTTCACGGCCATTACTACCGAAGCGGCTGGCACCAATTCGGAAGAAACAACAACGCCGCTATAGGCCGATTGCAACTGCGCGGCGCGCTCAGATGATTTTTCCACCACCACGATTTGCTCAGGCGTGGCCCATTGCGCGTCGAGAAGTCCGCCGAGGAGCGCTTCTCCCATGCGGCCGCCGCCGACAATGAGCAATTTGATGGAACTTTCTGCCATGAACTGACGCTACCCGTTGCCCTGCGGTGAATTCGATTTAGATAACAGATTCTTGGGTGAATGACCGCTAATTGCTTGTGACTCGGTGGCGTTGATTGGTTGTCTGGACACAGCCACAATCCACTTCCCCGAGGAATCGGGATGTGTCCAGACGGCGGCAAAGTAGAGAGCGCGTGGCTCGAGTGCAATAGGTCGTTAGGCGGTTTTAGGAATCGCCGGCGAAGCGAGAAGCAAAGCCGATACGCAATGCCGGTCGAAAGCACTGTTCAACACAGGCCCAAATTGAACCGAGAACTCGATCGAGTTCGCGTTCAGTGATGTCATGCCACGGTAAAGCGCCTTGTAAGAAGATCGCATCTTCTTCACCAATACAAAACATAAGGCCGTGCAATTTCCGGTTACGACGCAAAAGATGTTCGTAAAACTCGGCAAAGTTTTCTTCGGGCGCCGGCATCACATAGGTCTCGTAATGCAAAGTGCGTTGTCGCAACGTAAACCAAATGGTGTAAACGTCTTTTGCTTCGCCATGCACCCGCACAAACCAACGACGTTCATCACCGTCGCCGCGTTCAACCGCATCAATGGTTGGATTCTCAGCCAGTTCTTTTTCTAACCAGGCGGAGATTTCGGCATCGAGTCGTGCCAGTTCGGCTTCGTCGGCGATTTCGTTCATGGTTATTGGCAAGTTACGGGCACACGCAGTGCCAAGTCGGCATAGAGACGGCGCAAGCGAGCAGCCGTTGTCGACCAGGTGTAATTGCGCGCTCGCGTGGCTGCGGCTTCTGACATTGATTTTGCAATACGAGGTTGGCGCAACACTTTGCGCACTGCATCGGCGTATTGCACTGGATCACGATCTTCTAACAAAAAGCCTGTAACACCATGATCGATAAGGGTGAGTAATCCACCGACGGCCGCGCCCACAACTGGCGTACCGCAAGCACCGGCTTCAAGAGCCACCAAACCAAACGACTCGGAACGACTAGGAACGATACAAACATCGGCGGCACGGAAATACGTGGAGAGCAAATGATGCGGTTGCGGCGGAACAAAGCGCACACGATCTTGTAAACCAAGGTTGTGCACTAATTCGACGGCTTTCGCCATTTCTTCTTCGCCTTCGCTACCACTCGCGCCACCCACGACAACTAACACTGCGTCGGGATAGGTATCGGAAATTTCAAACAACGTGGCAATCGCGACCGTTACACCTTTCAGCGGTTGAATACGGCCAACAAATAACAACATCGGTTCATCGCCGATACCAATGGCGTTTCGCGCGCCACTTTTATCGCCAGGTGAAAAGAAGGCGTGATCAACACCGGGTGGAACAACTTCGACGCGGCGAGGGTCAGCGCCATACAGAGAGATCAATTGATCGGCTTCAGCTACAGCGTTGGCCAAAATCACATCGGAACAACGAATGACATCGGTTTCAGATTTGATACGACGTTCTGGTTCGGCATCGCCAGTTTCTGCCTTCACACGCGCCAACGTGTGGAACGTTGAGACCAGCGGCAAATTCAATTGATGTTTCAGACGATGGCCAGCAACGCCCGACAACCAGTAGTTGGAATGAATGACATCGGCGTCTTGCCATTGGTCGGCAACACCATCAGCGAAGAGATCGACAACATCGACCAGTTCTTCTTTTGGCAATTCATACGGGCCGGCGTCGATATGCAAAACACGAAAACCTGGTTCAACATCAACGACATCAGGTTGGTCTTCGCTATTGCGGCGCACGAAAACATCGGTCTGCACACCGGCTTGTGCCAACGAACTGGCCAGTTCGCGCACGTAAACATTCATGCCGCCTGAATCACCCCGACCGGGCTGATCGAGCGGTGATGTATGTAACGAGAGCACAGCGATCGATTGCATGGACCTTCTACGCTACGGCCCAGCGGCCCGCATCACACATTCCCCGTCAGTTCAACCGCCAGAAACCGGTGGGAGAACAGCAATCTCGTCGGCGGCACTAACGGAATCGTCAAATTCTGCGGGCTCGCCATTGACCCAAATTCGACTGGTGCCAACCACGTCGGCAAAGTGTGAGCCGAACTGCGCAATGGCCGCATCAAGCACTTCACCCACTGTGGCACCGGCAAATTCTGCTTGGGCTGTACCCGCTTCTTCACGGGCCTGAGCAAAAAGTCGAAGTCGTGCCATAAGTGAACAGTAGTCATGTACCGTCGGGGCGTGACTCGTTTGTTGTTGTTACGCCATGGGCAATCGGAATGGAATGCGCTCGGAAAATGGCAAGGCCATGCCGATCCGGCCTTGACTGATTTTGGTCGCGTCCAAGCGTTGCACGCTGCGCAAAAAGTTGGATCCGTTGATGTCCTAGTGGCATCGCCTTTGCAGCGCGCCATGGAAACAGCACAAATCATCAGCGCTCAAATTGGTGTCGGCCCGATCGTGGTGGAGCCCGACCTTATGGAGCGCGATGCCGGCGAATGGGAAGGTCTGACGCGTAAAGAAATTGAAGAGCGTTGGCCCGGTTACCTCGGTAACGATCGTTGGCCGCCGGGTTATGAACTTCACCATCAACTATTAGTGCGAACGACCGCAGCGTTGCACCGAATTCATAGCGAATATGAAGGCGCCGATGTTTTAGTGATCACGCATGGCGGAGTTATCGGAACGCTTGAAGTTGAACATGGTGTTGATTGGCAGCGCATGCCCAATTTAGGTGGACGTGTTTTCACTCATCATGGTGACCGTTTAGTAATTGGCGAACGATTACAACTCGTTGACGACAGCGAGTTGACAATTCCGGATCAAATTTAAATGGGCGATCTGCCGGTTGAAGTTATTCGCAGTCGTCGCCGGCGGAAAACTGTGCAGGCAACGCTCGAAAACGGAGTTATCCGTATTCATGCGCCCGCAGCAATGAGTCAGCGAGAAGTTGAAGAATACTCAGCCGAACTTATTGCGCGACTCGAACGACGTTTTCGTTCCGAATCAGTTGACCTTGAAGCACGGGCGCGCAAATTGGCAAAACGTTTTTCACTTCCGTTACCCAACAGTGTTGAGTGGGCGGAACAACGAACACAATGGGGTTCGTGTGCGCCGGGTGGCGAGATCCGCATTTCGACTCGATTAGCGGAATGGCCGCCATGGGTGCTCGATTATGTGCTGGTGCATGAATTGGCCCATATCGAACAACCAAATCATTCAGCGGATTTCCATGCGCTGGTGGCGCGTTATCCCCTTGCGGAACGAGCACGCGGATTTCTTATGGCGATGTCCTATGGCCAAGGCGAACCGTCCGGCGACGATGTTATCGATGACGTTATGAACGAGCCGTCACCAGAACATGCGGATGAACATAGCCACGATCAATTCTCTGGACGCTTGTTTTAAGTGGCGCTAGATCCGTAGCAATGTCATCTAACGATCGAAACGTAAGTGACGAACCTTTAGTGATGCGCAGCACTTTGGTAGCAAGCACCTCTTGGAACTTCGCCACCTGAAATTTCCACGCCGGTGTGACGTCTAATTCTTTAATGACAATGATTCCGCCCGGGCGCAGAATTTTTTGTGCATTTGCCAAAAGACTTTTTTGTGCCGCTTCATCAAGCAAATACAAAACGTCAACAATCACGATGGCATCCCAAGGACCATCGGGGAGAGTGGCGCCGTCATTATGAATGAATGAAAGATTCGTAAGGCTTTTTGAAGTCTCTTTCGCCTCGGCAATTTTCTCGCCGTCAAGGTCGCAGCCCGTCACCATTCGTTGCGGTGAACTAAGCGCTAAAAATTGACTGAATAAACCGTGGCCACAACCGATTTCCAAAATCGCACCCGATGACGGAATTTCCTTTTCAACCAACGCAAATGGTGCGGTCGTCCAACGAATACGCGTATGGGCGCGTGTCGTAAAGGAAGAGTCTTTCCATAAGGCGCGTGTCTGCGCTCCGATATCACTCATGGCAGATCCGAAAATCGTCCGAGAGTGAATCCATATTGTTCAATGGCGGCGCGCACAGTCACGGAAATCAACGCGTCGTGTTCATCACCCCACCGATATTTCCAGCGATACTTCGCTCGATCGATATCGGTAGATAAACCAGGGTGCACTGCGAGTTCAAAACTGCGGCGAGTTTGCGTCGCCATCTTGCGCAACACCGAAACAATTTCGGCTGTACCCATATCGCCCGCTTCGTCGAATCCACTCATGGCCTCAGTGGTGCGGAAGTTGTTCTCGCGGACTTTTTTGTCGAGTCGACGCACAAGAAAACCAACCGCTTGACCGAACGGTCCGCGTGAAGATGTACGCGTGAC
>CAYOHV010000006.1:19705-22686 GCA_964403825.1 uncultured Bifidobacterium sp.
AGAAGACTCACGAGACTTCAGACCTACGCTCTTGTTCGGAAAGAGGTTGTAGAGACTTCAGTTCACTTCGCAGTTGGAACATTTCGCGCAGCATCTTCAAAATGACAGAGTTCGAAGACAGCGTGGAAATGCCGCGTGTCCGCGGGAAATAGTCAACGCCGAATTGCACAATCGAAAAACCTAAACGATGTGCGCGAGCAAGCAGTTCAACATCAATGAAGGAACCTTCGCTCTTCAACTGCATATGGGTAAGAACGTTGCGACGCACCAATTTGAAGGCGAAGTTCATATCGCGCAAACGCAAACGGAACATCATTTGCACAAGGTGGTTATACACATAGGAATAAATCAACCGACGCGCACCTTCACCCGTACGATCAAATCGATACGCGCTCACCACATCGGCGTCATATAAGCGCATCAAACGAACGGCCTTACCAACTTCAACCATGTCAAAAGGAAGATCGGCATCGGTGTAGAGAATTAATTCGCCTTTGGCGTTTTCAAATCCCGTTTTGAGTGAACCACCAAGTTTGCGATTGACCGGATGGTGGATAACTGAAACTCGTGAATCGTTCATCGCTAATTGATCAGCGATCTCTGGAGTGCGATCAGTTGACGCATCATCAATGATCAATACGTCGTAGGTATCGATTTCGCCGGCGCGTACAAGTTCATCGCAGGCATCAAATGCAGCCCGCACGGCGCGCTCGATCGTCTCTTCTTCATTCCACATTGGGTAGAAAACGGTGAGGCTCCGGAAGTTGGCCATTTCCTTAGGCTACGTAGTAACCGCGACCGAATGCGAAGGCGCCGCCCACCATGAGGAGGCCGCCACCAATCCACCACAGCCATTTCAGGCGATTCCGCTGCGAAAACTCAATGGCCAGAACGGCAAAACACGGGAAGCAGGCCAGCAAATATCGGCCGGTGCCTTGGAAATCTTTCGTGCCGACGAGGGCAATGGCCACCAATGTGCCAGTGAACGCCGCGTAGCCGGCGCCGAACTTTTTCCAAACCCGCCAGGTCAAATAAGCGAAGAACAAAACAAAGAGACCTTGAGCGAAAACGGTGAAACTGTACAAAGCGCGGTAATCGCCATCGGGTTTGCCATGCGCCCAGTTCCAAAAATTTTCCGGCATGTTAGCGAGGTGTTTAAACCACGAAAGTTTGAACCATGTTTTTGGTCCGGCACCTTGATCCCAACCAGGTGCGCGTTGTACGGCTTGAAATGCCAATGGGTTTCCAAAGCGAACACCTAGATACACCATGTAGGCAACTAAACCGCTCATCGAAAGCAATACGCCGTAATCAGCCGCTTTAAGGCGACGCAAATAAACATGACGATTTTCGATGACATTGCGTTGCACAATCACAAAGACAACAAGACCAACAACTAACGCCACACCCACAGGTCGAGTGGCGGTGGCAACTGCACCAACAAGTCCGGCCAAAATCGGATGTCCACGTTCAACTAATAAAAACGCACAGATAGCGGCCAACAAAAACAACGCATCGGCATAAACCGCACCCATTAAATAAAACGCATAGGGATAGGTAAGCAACGTGATCGTGGCAATCCACGCCATCGAATCGCCAATTCGTTCTGCGCACCATTTACGAAATGCAAGAACAGCAAACGCGCCACAAATAATCGTGACAATGACACCCGCTAGTGGAACGTTGATGCCAAATACATTTACGCCGCGCAAAATGAGCGGATACATCGGAAAGAATGCGACGGCCGACTGTTCCGAAGTGCCCTTATAGAAATAGCCGCGCGACGCGATGTAGTCGTACCAACCGCCGTCATAACGCCACCATCCGCCAACAACATCGAAGCCGGCCCATGGTCGAGTGTCATAACCGCGCACCACGCGCATGATGCCGAGGCGCGCCGCAATCGTGGTGAGAACAACGGCAATGGCAAAGACTCCCAGCGTCGAAAGCACTGGGCGATTAACGGCACGTTCTACGGGCCGAGCAGTTTCGATATCTTGAGCCACCCCGCTGACACGCTATCGGAGTCGGAGCCAGTGGCTCAGCGCGGGTAGGGTAAAAAACGCGCCTCTGTGGCCAAGCGGTAAGGCAGCGGACTTTTAATCCGACGATCGTGGGTTCGATTCCCACCGGAGGCACAACGAAAAAAGGGACGGACATAAATGTCCGCCCCTTTTTTATTGAGTTTTTGGGTGCCTAGTTAGCGGCGCTTGACGTGCCGGATGCGGCCTGGCCGGTCGGCGGTTTGCCGGTGCGAGCCGCTTCCAACATCGCTTCCCAGTTAGCGGTCGGTTGAACACCAGCCACGCGGTACACAACCTTGCCGTTGGCATCGACCACAACGAAGAACGGATACGCACTCAAGCCCATCGCACGTGCAGCGACATTGTCTTTGTTGTCAACAATCGTGGGCACGGACCACTTCTCACGGCGCAACCAATCGCCGGCGGGATAGTTCTGTTGAGCGGAACTATTTCCCGTAGCAACGGCATAGAGATTGACATCACTCGGCATACCGTTTTCGTCCAACCACTTTTGTAATTGGGGAACTTCTTTCTGACAGTTTCCGCACCAATGCGCCAAGCCCATGACAATCATCGGCTTACCAGGAGCAATTGTGAGTGCTTTCCCGTTGAATTGATTGCCTTCAATAGTTGGGAAGGCAGCGCCGATTGCGGGATCGGCCGCGGCCGCCGGTGCATCTTTAGGAAGTGTGGGGAGATCATTACCGGTAACAGCAATTTGTTCACCGATATTGAGATCACCATTTGGAACAACGGTGCCACCACTCGGTGAAGAACCGCCGCCGCCCGAAGAACTCGAACCGCGACTTACCGCAATGGCAACGACGCCAACAACGAGCACAACAACAATGGCGGCAATCCAAAGACCATTGGTTGAACGTCCTTTACCGGCTTGTGACGCCGCACGTACTCGTTGAGCTGAAGATTTGGAACCTTTAACTCGATTACTCACTCTTT
>CAYOHV010000007.1:0-4313 GCA_964403825.1 uncultured Bifidobacterium sp.
TGTTGTTGGGTGTAATCGTCGCGCTTGCGATGAACCGATCCAACCGCCGATCAAACTGGCGGGGAACATCACAACGACGACGAGCCAATACACCGGCCCGAAAATGGCAAAGACAATGACGGCGATGATGTTGATGGCGAACTGCAACACGCTTTTGAGACCGTTAATTCGTTGTAATGAATCGGCGAGCGTTAGCGCCAAAACGGCGAGCAAAATAATTCCCAGCACTCCGCCGAAGTAGCCGCCATAAACGGCGGCGAAAAAGACAGAAATCTTGCGCACGATCGGACGGTTCTTTACTTGCGCTTCACCGGATACAGGATGAATTTCCGAAAGTCGCGCTTGAACTTTCGGTTGTATCAGTAACAGCACCGAGGCAAAAAGAACGAGAAACGGAACGATGCTGCGAAAAACTTTGTCGTCGGTGATTAACAAGATTGTTGAACCAACAATCGCGCCGGCGAGCACGAAGGGAAGTAACGATCGAACAGTTGCTTTCTGACCTTCTAATTCACGTCGGTAACCGGCGATTCCGCCGACATAGCCCCCGACTAAAGAAATCGTAGAAGTGACATTGGCGGAAACCGATGGCAAGCCCAAACTCAAAAGCGTGGGAAATGTAAGGAGCGTTCCGCCGCCAGCGACTGCATTAATTGCTCCGGCTAATGCGGCGATCACGATGACTAGCGCATATTCGCCCGGAGAGTTCAATGACATTGGTGCATCGTATTGCCAAACGAAAGGTCGATTGGGTGAAATCACCGTCGTTCATCGCTGAAGTTTTCTATGCTCGGTTGCCTAGCGGGGCCAGTGAAGATTTTCTTTCTTCAAATTTTTCGCAGGGGGAGTAATGCCATCTGAAAACAATGCGGTAACCACGTCGATGGTGGCCGAAGGCATACAGCGCGTAACTCTTAACGATCCCGAGCGCTATAACGCGCTAACTCCTGCGATCATTGACGGATTGCTTTTCGCCTTCACGGCTTTGCGTCGAGATCGGGAAACGAGAGTGGTTGTGCTTGATGGCGTCGGGCGCGGTTTTTGCGCTGGAGCGGATATGAGCGCCACGGGTGGTGTTCCCGAACAGGCGAAAGGTCGCGGGCCCGTTGGTTTTGTGCACGAGATGCAAGAGCATTTAGGTGAAGCGGTACTTGCTATTCATGAAGCGAAGCAACCGGTCATTGGCGCTTTTCATGGCGCTGTTATCGGGGGCGGCCTTTCGTTAGCGTTGGCTTGCGATTTACGGGTTGCCGATACGAGTGCGTTTTTTGCCTCGCACTTCATTCGAGTTGGTTTGTCTTCTTGCGATCTCGGTACCAGTTATTGGTTGCCAAGAATTGTGGGACCAACAATTGCCGCTGAACTGATGCTGACCGGTCGGCGTTTCGATGCCGAAGAAGCGCGTAGTTATGGAATGCTCAATGCAGTCGTGCCAGAAGGTAACGCTTTAGAACATGCTGTCGATTTGGCTAAGCAGATCATGGAAAACTCCGAGTACGGCGTGCGCATGACCAAACTTGGTTTGTGGGCGAATTTGGATGCATCAAGTTTGCGTCAGGCAATGGAATTAGAAAATCGCACGCAAGTTTTAGGAACGTTCACCGGCAATATGACCGAAGCGGGCGAAGCATTCCGCGAAAAGCGGAAACCAAATTGGAGGCCGATGTAATGCCAGTGGCGAAATGCAACGGAATTGATCTCTATCACGAACAGATGGGGGAAGGCCCGCGTCTACTTTTCTTTAATGGATCGTTTTCCACCATCGAAGCAATGCGCCCCTTATTGGGCGTGTTTTCCTCGCAATGCGACACATTGATTCACGATCAACGTGGTCTTGGGAAAACGGAGATTCCACCCGGACCGTATTCAATGGCCGATTACGCCGCCGATGCCAATGCATTGCTCGATCACATTGGTTGGGATTCATGTCGTGTGATTGGTATTTCATTTGGCGGAATGGTGGCGCAGGAATTCGCCGTGACGTTTGGGTCACGAGTGGAGAAATTGGCGTTGCTTTGTACGTCGTCGGGCGGTGCGGGCGGATCTTCTTATCCCATGCATGAATTACGAGCGTTGCCAGCTGATGAACGCGCCGCGTTGTCATTACGATTAATGGATTCGCGTTTTTCACCTGAGTGGTTCGCTGACCATCCCAATGATCGAATCTTTGCCGAAGGTTTAGCGGCGCGACCTCATATCAAACCGGGCAGTGATGCTGAGCGAGGCGAATACGAACAGGCCGAAGCGCGGCGCTTTCATGACGTGTGGGATCGACTCGATGCGATCAAGTGCCCAACCTTTATTGGTGCCGGCCGCTATGACGGGATTTCGCCCTTACAAAATTCTGAGAATCTCGCTCGCCGTATTTCGACTTCGCAATTACATGTGTATGAAGGCGGGCACGCGTTTTTCGGACAAGACCCGAAAGCCTTGCCGGATGTTCTTGAATTTTTGACGTCGCCTTAAGCCATCTGCGCCATGAATTGATTCAAATCAAAGTATTCGCGCCAGCGAGCAATTTTGTCGCCTTCGAATTCGAAGATTCCCAATACCGGCAATTGCACTTGATCGCCGTTCTCTTTGGCGAAAATATCCACGCGTTCGGTGACGACCATTGAACCTTTCGACAACATGTTGTCGATGCGGAATTGCACGATGGTTAGACCGGCGGTGAATCCATCGATCATCATGCGGATCGCTTCATGGCCGACCATCGGGTCGACCGGAATGTTGTGGTACACGCCGTCCGGTGTAAAGAAGTTCACCACCGTGTCGAAATCGGCCCGCTCCCAAGCGGCGCAAAAATCTCGGACTAATTGTTCGTAGTCGTAGTCACTCATTGTTCCCCCGGTTGGTTGTGTTGGCACCTTAGTCACTGCCGATGTTCTTGCGCTGTTTGGATTGCTACGGTTGCGGGGAACAAGGGGGAGTGATGGCCGATTTTTCAATCGATCCCGAATTTGCAGAGCAACTTGAGTGGATCAAGGAGTTTGTTGCCACCGAGGTTGAGCCACTGGATTTGGCATTTGCCGGCGTTGAATCCGCCTATGACAAGGCCGGTCCGTTTTATAACGAACTCATCCGACCGTTGCAGCAAAAAGTAAAAGACAAAGACTTATGGTCATGCCATCTCACGCCCGAATTTGGTGGCCAAGGTTATGGGCAAGTGCGTTTGGCGTATATGAACGAGATTCTGGGCCGCTCCCAATTCGCCCCAACGGTATTCGGCACGCAGGCACCCGATTCCGGTAACGCCGAGATCCTCGCTCATTACGGAACTGATGAACAGAAACAGAAGTACTTAGAGCCACTGTTGGCCGGAAAAATTTCCTCTTGTTATTCGATGACCGAACCCCAAGGCGGGGCTGATCCGGCAACGTTCACTACGCGGGCCATTCGTGACGGCGATGAATGGGTAATCGATGGCGAGAAATGGTTTTCATCGTCGTTGCGTTTCGCATCGTTCATTGTGGTGATGGCCATCACCGATCCCGACGTTTCCATTTATAAGGGAATGTCGATGTTTTTAGTGCCGACCGATTCACCCGGTTTAGAAGTTGTGCGCAATGTTGGTGTTGGACAAGAAGACGAAGGTCATGGCAGTCATGCATATGTCCGTTACAACAGTGTGCGCGTGCCAAGTGAAAATCTCTTGGGCGGCGAAGGCAATGCTTTTGCCGTAGCCCAAACTCGTTTAGGCGGCGGACGACTTCATCATGCAATGCGCACTGTTGGAGCGGTGGCGCGCTGTCTTGACATGCTTTGTGAGCGGGCACTTAGCCGTTCCACCCAGGGTGAGTTGTTGGCAAAAAAACAAGCAACACAAGAAAAAATTGCTGATGCCTGGATTGAACTCACGCAATTCCGCTTACAAGTTCTGCATGCGGCTTGGCGAGTTGATCAAGTGGGTGGTCACGCAGCGCGAAAAGAAATCGCAGCCGTGAAAGTGGCGACACCACGGGTGTATCGCGAAGCAGTACTGCGCACAATGCAATTACACGGTGCACTCGGTGTTTCTAATGAAATGCCTTTGGCCGACATGTTGATGGCGTCTGTCACGATGGGCATTGCTGATGGACCAACTGAAGTTCATAAATTCACCTTGGCTCGCGAAGTATTAAAAGATCATCGCGGCGTTGATGGGCTTTGGCCTTCAGAACATTTGCCCGAGCGACGTAAAAAAGCACGCCAGCAATTTGCTGACGTGCTTGAGCGAGCTATCTCGCAGTACTGAAATAGTTGTTAGTAACCGCCGCCCAGTTTGCGGTGATCCCAAGAAATGGCGCGCTCTACGTTGAGTTTCACGACCACCC
>CAYOHV010000007.1:4323-4583 GCA_964403825.1 uncultured Bifidobacterium sp.
CGCGCTTATGCAACATCCTTTCGACGGCGCCGCGCATTTCTTCGGTGTAGGGAGCCATATAACGAGAGAAGACGCTTACGCCTAATTCGAACATGCGCTCTGGGTCTTCAATGATTTCGGCTTTACCGATCAACGTGACACCGCGCAATGTTTCATAAGTTTCGCCGTCTTCAACCAATACGGTCATATTGGGATTGCGGCGAAGGTTCATAACCTTCTGCGCTTTCGCTTTGCTCTCAATGCCAATGCATCCGTCAATG
>CAYOHV010000007.1:4718-21567 GCA_964403825.1 uncultured Bifidobacterium sp.
GACGACCATTAAGAAATTCTTCGATTTCTTCGTCGCTCATCACGATCTTGTTGCGCTGCTTTACGCCGCGTGGTGGAGTGCCCGATTGTGCTTGTTCGTCAGCCATAGTTCCCCCTTCAGGTGGCTATGAACGTAACACGACGCACGCAAAGTCTCGGCGCCCGACCTAAAGTGCGGGCATTCGCTTCGGCGAAGGGGACGATGAAACGTGGCCGCAAATTGTCGGCCTAGAGGTAGGGGAGAACGATGGAACCGATTGCAGCAGCCAAAGCAACGGGAATGCCCATTTTGGAAATTGGCGGCGGGTTCATGCTCGATGGGGCGACATATGTGCGCGGAGGTGAACTCGGTTTCTCTGGCATTGATTTTTATGTACTTGGACGCGGTGGCGTTCTGGGTGACACCAGTTCTGAGGTTGTGACCTCTGGATTTATTTTTTGGAATTCCGAACAAGTGCGCTCGCAATGGGAAACGGCGAAAGGTGTGATGTCGCCCGCACAAGCGGCTGCGGAATGGGCAGCCTGTTGTGCCGCTTATGGTGAAGCGAATCTTCCCGATGTGGCCGATATGAATCGCGTTGGTGATCTTTTGACGACAGTTGTGAACTACGCGTCACCTGCCAATGCGTCGCTCTTTGCCGGCTGGCGCACACTGCCGGTTCCGCAATCACCGAAAGCACGCGTGCAACACCAACTCAATGCGTTGCGTGAATTGCGCGGCGCGTTACATGGTGGCGCCGTGTTAGGTGTTGGCCTACTGCCAGTTGAAGCGGTTATGCATCGAACACCTCATATGGCGGGACTCTTTGGATGGGATGGCGATGCAGTCAAAGTTGATGACATCGCGGTTTCGAAATGGAAAGAAGCGGAAGCGAGCACGGATGTCGCTATGGCGCGTGTGCTTTCCATTTTGAGCGCGGAAGAACGAGAAGAATTAGCCACTGCTTTAGGTGCGATGCACCAAGCATGGACTGCGGCGAAAGGTTAAAGAACATGGACGTACGCGAAGCCCTCTACACCACGCGAGCAATGCGCCGCGTAAAAACCGATCCCATTCCAATGGATGTACAAGCCCGCATTATGGATGCTGCGGTGCGCGCACCTTCGGGCGGCAATACGCAGAATTGGCGTTTCTTATTGATCGATTCGCCGGAAGTAAAAGGAAAGATCGGCCCGATTTACCGCAAGGCAATGGAAGTGTTGTGGTCGAGTTACTACAAAGATCGTCTCGACGCAGCCCATGCCAATCCCGACCTTGCCGAATCAAAGTCAATGTTGGCCGTGCAAAAGTCAGCGCAATGGTTGGCCGATAATTTTGAAAGCGTTCCGCTTTATTTGTTTGGTTTCGCGCAATATGACACCAGCGGTTCATCCATCTACCCGGCATTGTGGAGCGCACAATTAGCCGCGCGCGCTGAAGGTGTTGGAACTTCGCTCACGCAGGTCTTGGCATTTCATAACGATGAAGTCCTAGAAATCCTCGGTGTGCCAGCTGATCAAGGATGGGTGATGGCCGGCTGCGTTTCGCTCGGTTATCCAACCGGTAAGTGGGGCGTGGCGCCACGCCAACCAGCCCACGAAGTTTCATTCCGCAATCAATGGGGAACAGAGCCAGGCTTCAATACCGAAACCCCGTTGTGGCCCTGATTCAACTTTCTTCGCTGTGCGCCCACTGAGTGCGTAAATCGGAAAGCCATTCAGGAAAATCAACCGGCGGGTCAGGTAATGGCGTAACACCATGTTGTTGCAGCGCGTTTTCGTACAACTCTGGTTGATCGCCCCATGACCGCGGGTCGCCCATCATTACTTCGAAAAGTTTCGCGCCGTCATCGCCGGCCCGAATTGGTCCGAAGGCGGCGCCGAACGGCAATTCAATATGTGAACCGGCCGGACACCAACGATCACCGAACCACAATCCGCCATCGATAACAAAAACGATATGGGGCGAATAGTGACCATGACGACGCACGATCATGCCCGGGTCATATTCGGCATATAGCGATAAGTACTGCGGATCGGGGCTAAAGGCGAACCACTTTTCGCGCACATAGGAAGTTGTGCCATCAGCATTTTGCTGTGCCCGACAAAGTTGCCAAGGCATATCGGCATCATCCATATGACGGAAGATTGGTTCCTTGCCTTCCATCGGCAAGGGAATTTGAGTTGGATCAACGCCGCTCATGAAATGAAATCGAACTCGAAATGCGCTGACTCCACACCACGCACAAATGCGTTCGGCATGAAGATTGGTTCGGTTCCGCTCGTCATTGTCCAACCGCGGGTACGACGCAAAAGTTCTTCGAAGAACACGCGGATTTCGAGACGAGCAAGCGATGCGCCTAAACAAAAATGCGTGCCGAACCCAAAGGCAATGTGATTATTAGGTGTGCGGGTCACATCGAATTTTTCGGGATCATCAAATTGCGATTCGTCGCGATTACCGGAGGAATACATCAAGACAACTTGATTTCCCTTGGGAATGGTGACGCCGTTGACAACCGCGTCTTCTTTGGCGACACGACACATGTTGTGAATCGGAGTGACGTAACGAATGAATTCCTCCACCGCCACACTCATATCAGCACCATTGCGCAGTTTTGCTTCTTGTTCGGGATATTGCAGCAAGTTGATGATGGTGTGGGCGATGACGGTACGAGTTGTTTCTGCGCCACCATCTAAAAGCAATAACGAATCAGCAATGGCGGTTTCGACATCAAAAGGACAACCGTCAACTTCTGCGGTGGTGTAGTGGCTCAAAATATCGTCGGCCGGACATGCCTTTTTCGCTTCGAACAGTTCGGCCGCCGCAGCTGCGAATTCAATGGCTGACGTCATACCAACTTCATTGAAATAGCGCGGGCCACCACCTAAGGCGATTGTTGTTTCGGACCAATGCTTCAACTTGGGCCAATCCGATTCTTCGAAGCCCAAAAGTTTTCCAATCATCATGGCGGGAAGCGGTGCGGCTAAATCGTTCACGATCTCCGCTTTGCCGTTGTTATCGCGCACATCATCTAAAAGACGATTCACTTTGGCGCGAATGTCGTCTTCCCAAGCGTTGGCGGCGCGAGGAGTGAAGCGGCGAGAAACGAGATTGCGTCGTTGGTGATGAAGCGGATCGTCGAGTCCGATAATGGCGTCATCGGCCGGAAGGTTGGGACGGTATCCGCCCTTTTCTTTATCGGAGTTAATGAAAACGTTTTTGCGCTTTTCAATTTCGACGATGTCGTCGTAACGAGCGATACCCCATAGTTCGTTGATCTCATCCCAGTAAATGGGTTCATTGGCCCGCATCCAGGCATAGGTGGGATAAGGATCCCTGGCGTATAACTCGGGGGCAAGCAGGTCCACAGCCAGCCGTTCCATGGTTCCTCCAACGGGTCAGGTTGCCGCTGATGGTACTCAATTAGCGGGAAAAGCCGCATTCGGAGCCGGCCTGTGAATCCGGTCACTAAATCGAAATAGGACTATTCCGAAATAGAAGTGTTTCGATATGATCGCCCTCATGAATGTCAACGATCCCCGTGCTCATCAGCGTCGATGGTGGGCCCTCATTGTTCTCACCGGTTCGTTATTGGTGATCACACTCGACAACACCATTTTGAATGTGGCGATCCCGTCGCTTGTGCGCGATCTCGATGCCACCACGAGCCAATTGCAGTGGATCATTGACGGTTACACGTTGGTTTTTGCGGGATTGCTCTTAACTGCAGGCGCGCTTGGTGATCGTTTCGGCCGTAAAGGTGCAATGCAATTAGGCCTCGTTATTTTCGGCGTGGCGTCAATGGCCTCGGGTATGGCGCAAACTGCGAATCAATTGATCTTCACCCGCGCACTCATGGGCATTGGTGGCGCGCTCATCATGCCGGCCACGCTTTCGTTGCTCACCAATATTTTCCGCGATCCAAAAGAACGTGCCCGCGCCATTGGTGTTTGGGCCGCAGTCGCCGGCGCTAGTGGTGCCCTAGGTCCGGTGTTGGGCGGAACCATTTTGAAATTCGAATCCTGGCATTGGGTGTTTTTCATCAACGTTCCGCTCATTATTGCGTTGTTGATTGCCGGCAAATTTCTTATGCCGAAATCAAAAGCCGAAGTTGCCGAACCAATCGATTTTGTCGGTTCAATTTTGTCAATGATCGGTTTGGTCATGATTTTGTGGGCCGTTATTGAAGCGCCTTCAAAAGGAATTACCGATCCAGTCGTAGTTATTGCGTTCAGCATCGGATTGTTAGTGGCGGCGGCGTTCATCTTCTGGGAATTGTCAATTGAACATCCCATGTTGAACATGCGGTTTTTCAAAAACCCACGTTTTACAGCGGCGAATATCGCCGTCACGCTGGTGTTCTTCGCCATGTTCGGCCAAATGTTTGTTATGAATCAGTACACACAAGTTGTACTTGGCTTCTCTGCGTTAGAAGCGGGATTGCGCATGGCGCCCATGTCGTTAGTGATGATTTGTGTTGCTCCGATGGCACCTCGATTTGTAGAGCGATTCGGAACGAAAAACATTGTTGGTACTGGCTTAGTAATCGCATCAATTGGCGTCTTCATCGTGTCGTTAGTGCCCGCACAAAACGGCTATCCAGTTTTGTTAGTGGGCATCATCGTGTTGGCTTCAGGTATGGGCTTGGTTATGGCGCCCGCAACAGAATCGATTATGGGTTCGCTGCCCCCTGAAAAAGCCGGTGTGGGTTCGGCCATGAATGACACCACTCGTCAGATGGGCGGTGCACTTGGTGTTGCCGTCATTGGTTCGATTTTGGCGGCGATCTATCGACCGGGTGTGCAGTCGGCAATGGAATCAGCCGGTGTTCCCCAAAATCTCATCGATATTTCGAAAGAGTCAGTGGGTGGTGCGGTCTTTAACGCAGCGGCACAGCCAAATGCCGCGCCGTACGTTGACACCATTCAACAAATCGCAATCGATAACTACGTAAGCGGTATTCATATTGCAATGAAGATTGGCGCCGCGGTTGTTTTGCTGGCTTCATTCGTTGTCTTCAAATGGTTGCCGGCACGAGCCGAAGATGTGCGCGAAAGCGTTCACGGACCACTCGATGGATTGGCATCGCTCACTTATGCCGAGGCTGAAGGCGCTTTAGAACAAGATGAAATCGATCGTCTGGCCGAAGAGTCAGCCGTTGAGGGCAGCGGTCGATGACTGATGTGACCGAGCGTCTGCGACCGGGACGGCAACGTTCCGAAGCCGCCGATACCGCAATTTTGGCGGCCACTTTGGATGTCTTAAGTGATGTCGGTTACGCCGGTTTAACCGTTGCCAGTGTCATTGCGAAGGCAAAAGTTTCTTCAGCCACGTTGTATCGCCGTTGGCCTACAAAGCAAGAGTTAGTTGCCGCTGCGTTGGCATCGTTGCATGCCGAAATTGTTGATATCGACACCGGTACGTTTCAAAAAGATATGGAAGCAATGGCGGCGGCCACCGCTGAGGCGATGACAGTGCGTCGTCAAGATTTAGCCGAAGACGTTGCCGTTGAATTGCGCCGTAATCCCGAATTTCGTGCGGCGGTAAATGAAATTTTTGTTGTTCCTCGTCGCGCCGTTATGACCGGAATTATCGAACGCGCCGTTGCTCGCAAAGAACTCTCACAAAAAATCGATTCGTATTTAGCGATGTCGTTTTTGTCTGGGCCAATGCATCAACGCGTGTATTTACAAGGCCAAGCATTAACTCCAACATTCATAAAGCAAGTAACGGTTGGCGCAATGGCCGCTATGGCGGCGATTGCCGATTTACAGCGTTAACCGGCAGTAACGCCGCGGTCAGCCGTCAATACAGAGCCGTGAATATTGGTTGACGATGCAACCAGTGAAACTAAATCGGCAATGTCATCGGGGCTGCCCGCACCGCGGAATCCCATATAGCGGCTGAGCAAATCAAAATCGATATCGCTAGGAATTTGAAAGTTCGAACTCAAATTAGTTTCGATTGCACCCGGTGCAATGGCGTTAATGCGAATCGACGACTTGGCATATTCCATTGCTAACGCTTTTGTTAATTGAATGACCGCACCTTTCGTCATGCAATAAGCGACGGTATAGGCCTGACCCATAATGCCGGCGTTCGATGCAATGTTGACAATGTTGCCGTCGGTTTGAAGAAGATGAGGAATGGCCGCTTGGGAAAAGAAAAATGGTGCGTCCATATTCACCGCCACCATCTTGCGATAAAACTCTTCGGGCATTTCGGTGAAATGAAATCCAGCAGCAATACCGGCGACGTTGCACATCACATCGAGTTTTCCGAATCGTTCAACGGCGGCCGCAACGGTGTCAACGCATTCACCCTTGGTGGTGACATCGCCAACGCGAGTTTCGATCACGCCACCGTTATCGCGAATGATCTTGGCCGTCTCCGCTAAACCCAATTCGTTCATATCGTGGGCAAAAATCTCGGCACCCTCGGCCGCTAATCGGATGGCGCATGCTCGCCCGATTCCCGAACCAGCACCGGTAACGATGGCTGATTTACCCTCAAAACGGCCTTCAATGATCTCATTCATGGCGAATCCTCTCCCAGGTGGCGACGAGCCGAGGTCGAATGGTGGCACATTCGCGCGCCAAGTGTCGGAGAGGTGCGGCGAACTTGCTACTTTTCTAAGGGGCGCGGGGGCGACCCGGTGGAGGAGATCATGGAAATCAAGGCTGGAAGTCGACTTGCCTGTCCGGAATGCAGTGTCGAATTAGTGGTGGTGAAGCCGCCAACATCGCCGGTGAATCTCACCTGCGGCGGTGTCGTTGTTGTTGAAGCTGGCGCCGATCGCAGCGCATCGGGACATTCCGACGCGGGCGGTGAAGGAACACTTGTTGGTAAGCGTTATGCCGATGAAGAAACAGGTCTTGAAGTTTTATGTGCCAAGCCGGGACCGGGAACACTTGCGATCGATGGTCGTGAACTTCCGGTGAAGGGCGCCAAGCCACTTCCGTCATCGGACTGATTTTTACCGTGAATCTTTCTCTTCTTCTTGAAATGTCCGCGGGCGCGCTCGACGATCGCGTCGCCGTTATTTCTGGCGACCGCGAATTGTCGTATGCGCAACTCGATGAGTTAGCGAAACGAACCGCCACCTATTTCGTGGAAAAAGGTGCAACCGGTGTTGTTTATTGCGGCACCAACGACGCGTCATTTCCGGTTTGTGTTTTCGCTGCCGCCTATGCAGGTATTCCGTTTATTCCGCTCAACTATCGACTGGGTGAAGAACAACTTCGACCGTTAGTTGAGGCGAACCGCGGTGCGGTGGTTGTGGCTGATGTTGGTGTGGTCCCCGGCGCCGACGAAGCGATGTTTATTGATCGCGCCAATATTTTTGATGATGACTTTGCGCAAGGTTGTGCTGCGGAACTTCCACCATTTGTGGATCCCGATGATGTTGCCATCGTGCTTTACACCTCTGGCACGTCGGGAACGCCTAAAGCAGCGTTGTTACGTCACCGTCACCTCACGGCTTATGTCATTGGCACCGTTGAATTTGCGGGTGCTGAACCAGAACAAGCGGCGCTCGTTACGGTGCCGCCGTATCACATTGCCGGTATGGCCAATCTTCTTTCCAATATGTATGCCGGCCGACGCATTGTGTATTTGGAGTCGTTCGACGCAACGGTGTGGTTAGACGCGGTGCGCCGTATTGGTGTTACACAAGCAATGGTGGTGCCCACCATGTTGGCCCGCATTGTGCAAGAACTCGATGGCGCGCCGGCAAACACGCCAACATTGAAAACACTTTCTTATGGTGGCGCGCGTATGCCGCTTCCAGTTTTGGAAAAGGCTTTAGTTGCATTTGCCGGCACTGGATTTGTTAATGCTTATGGATTGACCGAAACGTCTTCCACCATCGCGCTACTTGGTCCCGAAGATCATGAAGCAGCATTTAATGGAGATCCGGTTGCCAAAACCCGCTTAGGTTCGGTGGGCAAAGTTCTTCCCGGTATTGAAGTTGAAGTGCGCGATGAAGACGGCAACGTTTTGCCCGTTGGCGAACCGGGTCTGGTGTTTTTGCGCGGCGAACAAGTTTCCGGTGAATACGACGGCGGAAGTGTTGTAGATAACGAAGGCTGGTTCCCCACGAAAGATCGTGGCTGGATTGATGAAGATGACTACCTCTTCATCGAAGGTCGCGCTGATGACACCATCATTCGCGGCGGCGAAAACATTGCACCGGCAGAAATTGAAGATGTTCTGCGTCGTCATGACGCTGTTGTGGACGTCGCCGTAGTCGGAATCCCCGATGAGGAATGGGGTCAAGAAATCGCGGCCGTCGTTGTATTAGGCGAGGGCAAATCGGCTACCGAATTTGAGTTGCACGAATTTTGTCGTGAACATCTCCGCAGTTCGAAGACTCCTCGGGTAATTGAATTCCGCGATGAACTGCCTCATACCCCGACTGGCAAGTTGTTACGCCGAGAAGTTTTGGCTGATCTCACGAAATAAGCCAAGACGCGACAGAATGCAGGCATGGATTTCCGCCTGAGCGATGAACTTGTCGAGTTGCAGAAGCGCGCTCGGCAATTCGCGATTGAGGCAGTGAAGAAATACGGTCGTCATAACGATTCGTGGTTATGCGCCTATTCGCGTGACTGTTCAATCGAACTCGCCGAACAAGGCTGGATCGGAATGACATGGCCAAGTGAATTTGGCGGCGGCGGTCGTCCGGCCATTGAGCGATTGATTGTGGCCGAAGAATTGATTTCGCATGGAGTACCCATTGCTGCTTCGTGGTTTGCCGATCGGCAAATGGGACCGGCCTTCATTGCGTTCGGCACCCAAGAACAATGCGATCGCTATTTGCCCGAGATGTTGGCTGGGCAATCAACGTGGTGTATTGGAATGAGTGAACCCGATAGCGGTTCGGATTTAGCGTCGTTACAAACAAAAGCCGAACGTGATGGCGATGAATGGGTAATTAACGGTCGAAAGATTTGGACGAGTTTCGCCAACAAGGCCGACTATTGCTATTTGATTTGTCGTACTGAATCGGTGGCGGGAAAGCCACATCTCGGTATCAGCGAAATTGTTGTGCCGATGTCGACACCAGGAATTGAAGTTCGACCTATTCGCGACATGGTTGATGAACGACATTTCAACGAAGTGTGGTTCGACGATGTGCGCGTGCCGGTCGAAAACTTGGTGGGCACCGAAGGCAATGCATTCAAACAAACAATGCGTCAACTCGAACATGAGCGAGGCGGCATTGATCGATTGGTGTCCAATCGCGCGCTGTATTTACATGCCCTTTCATTTGCCGACACGAGCGACCCACTTATTCGCGATGAGATTGCAAAACTAGAAATTGGTTATCGCGTGGGTCGACTTTTGGTGTACCGCAGCGTGCTGGGACAAGCGCTGGAAGGGTTTAGTGCGGCTACAAAATGCGCCTGCACCGAATACGAATTTCAAGTTGCTAATTTCGCCGCACGAGTGCTTGGTCCCTCGGCGCTGTTATGGAATGAGTGGACCGCCGAGATCATTTATGCGCCGGCCTACACAATCATGGGCGGAACGTCGAACATCATGCGCAATATTCTCGGCGAACGCGTACTTGGCTTGCCGAAATAGATCCGTCATCAAGATTGATTGAGCGGAAAAGAACCGGCACAATAGGGCATGGTCAATGTTGAGGTCGTAGATCGAGTCGCTGTCATTACGTTGAACGACCCCAAGCGGCGCAACATTGTTTCCAATGCTCTCAACAGTGCAATTTGCACTGCACTTGATGATTTAGAAAATCGCGCTGATGTTGGCGCGTTAGTTGTCACTGGTGCTCCACCAGCGTTTTGTGCTGGCGCTGACCTTGATGATCTCGCGGCCTGCGATAGCGAAGAAAAACTGCGCACTATTTATTCGGGATTTTTGCGCTTAGCCGAATCGCCGTTGCCGGCAATTGCGGCCGTGAATGGCGCGGCAGTTGGCGCTGGACTCAATTTGGCTTTGGCCTGTGATGTCATCATCGCCGGTGCCTCGGCAAAGTTCGACACGCGATTTTTGCAAATCGGATTGCACCCCGGTGGTGGTAACACTTGGCGATTGCGTCGCATTACCGATCTACAAACAACGATGGCGTTGGTGTTGTTTGGTGAAGTCGTCGACGGTGCAAAGGCAGCGGAAATTGGTCTGGCTTGGAAATGCGTGGCTGATGACGAACTACTTCCAACGGCAATTGCGTTGGCGTCGCGTGCGGCTTCAGCGCCAGCTGATTTAGTGCGAGCGATGAAGAAAACAATCATCGCTAATGATGCGCTTACTACTTCTGATGATGCGGTCAATGCCGAAATTGGCCCCCAGTTATGGTCACTCGGGCAACCAGCATTTGTTGAACTTCTGGCGAAATTGCGGGCGCAGATCGAATCGAAATGACGATCGCCTCTCAGCGCGCCATTGCCTTTGCTCAAAGTTGCTACGGCCAAATTTTAAAACTTGATGGTCGCATTCCGTGGAGCGTCGATGACATTTTGTTTCAGCGCGCCCGCGAAAACGATTGGGTAGTTGGAGGACAAGTATCGGCCAACGGAAGTTGTCATTTACTGCAATGCGCTGATGAATGGCTAGCGGTCAATTTGCCGCGCCCAAGCGATTGGGAAGATGTTCCAGCCTGGTTGGGAACTGACGTCAACGAACATGAGTGGACGCGAATTGGTGAACTGCTCGCGGATCGTCCTGCCGAAGAACTCGTTAGGTTGGCGCAGGAATTGGGTCTGGCCGTAAGCGTTGTCGCAACAAGCAATTCGTTATTAGATGAACAACAACTCTTTCAGCAGCAATTCATTGAGAAGCCCCATTCATTTCAGATAGGCCAGAAACAACACCGCCAACTAGAAGGTTTGCAAGTGGCCGATTTTTCTTCTCTGTGGGCCGGCCCATTATGCGGTGCGGTTCTGGCCGCCAGTGGTGCACACGTAACGAAATACGAAGCAAAAGATCGCCCCGATGGCGCACGATTCGGCAATAAGGCGTTTTTCGATCGACTCCATGCGCAACATCAATTTGCGGAAATCGATTTCAATGCGGCCGTCGTCAGCGAGATTGTGGCGCAGTCCGATGTTGTTATTACGTCCGCTCGTCCGCGCGCGTTCGCCGCGCTGGGAATCGACCCAGAGATAATTACCAACAGCACCACTTGTTGGATTGCCATTACGGCGTATGGAAATTTCGGGCCATGGAGTAACCGTGTGGGTTTCGGCGACGATCTCGCCGCCGCGGGTGGCTTAGTTGACGACGGGCCGACATTTGTTGGTGATGCCATTGCCGATCCGCTTACTGGTTTATACGCCGCGGCGTTGGCGCTTAACGTGGGAACGGTGGGTGGCGGCTTTCTCGATATTTCTATGCGTGATGTGGCTCGCAGTGCGGCACAGCAACGAGTTCCACAATGGTGACAACCCTTTTTGCCAACGCTGAACTCGTTGATGAGTTCGGTGTGACGACGCGCAAAAACGTGCTTTGTGTCGACGGTGTGGTTACCGAAATCAGCGAACCCAATACGACGCCACCTAAATCAGTTGATCAACTAATTGATGTTGAAAATTGCGCGCTACTACCGGGTTTGCATGATCATCACGTTCATCTTTTGGCCATGGCTGCCGCCATTGCAGGATGTGATGTTGCTGCGATCGATTCGCCCGCGGAATTTGATCGGATCATTAGTAGTCGTAGTGGGCCGACGCCGTTACGGGTTACTGGCTATGACGAATTTCGGCATGGTGAACTTGATCGTTATCGCTTAGATCGACTTTCCAACAACGCGGTCGTACGCGTGCAGCATCGATCAGGTTTGGCGTGGATACTTTCCACTTCGGCGCTTGAGATATTCGGCCAAAGTGATGCCGCTGGTTTTGAGCGAGATGTGCACGGTGAGCCCACGGGGCGTTTACTTCGTTTAGATAATGAAATCGCACAACGATTCGGTCAAATGGATCTTGATCTTGCGCCGGTTCTGCAACGATTTCATGCTGTTGGTATTACGGGAGTTACCGATGCAACGTTTCGTTTAGGGGATCGGGCGCAACTTCTACGTCAGGCATTCACCGCTGGCGAGATACCAAATCGGTTAGTGCTACTCGGGCTTGATTCGGAGACAGATATTTCTGACTTCGCTGTACATGGTCCAGCCAAAATTCTTATTGATGAAGTTCGAGAGATTGATATCAATCAGTTAGCCGAAGAAATTTCTTATTGGCATGCGCAAAAACGTGCGGTTGCCATTCATGCTGTCTCGCGCGTTGAAAATGTGGCGGCGGTGACGGCGTTGCAACTGGCGGGCGTATTGCCCGGTGATCGAATTGAGCATGGATCAATTCTCTGTAACGACACCGACGAATTTCTCGCCGCCAACGAAATTGCCGTCGTCGTGCAACCAACACTTGTTTACGAACGCGGCGATTTCTATTTCGAGTCCATTGAGAACGACGACGTACCCTTCGCTCATCGAGCGGCATCGTTACGTCAATCGGGAATTGTTGTGGCGGCAGGAAGTGATGCGCCCGTAACCGACTGTGATCCCTGGCTGGCAATTGCAACGGCACAATCGCGCATCACTCGTAATGGTTCGACTTTTCGCCCTGAAGAAAGCGTGTCGGCATTTACGGCATTGCAGTGGTATCTCGCCAATCCGTTGCAATTGGCGGGACCGATTCGCAAAGTAGAACGTGGAGCTCCGGCTGATTTCTGCATTCTCAATGTGCCGCTAGCGGAAATGTTGTCGCAGCCTTCGGCGCAAAAGGTGAGGACTACATTCGTAGCGGGAGTTGAATTCCCGACAAGTATGCGACCAGCGGGCCCGATGTCATGAGCGCACCAGTTTTTCAGCCAACCGAATTACGCCAGTGGTTGTCTGATGGATTTCATGATGCCATCGGCGTTCTTTATGACCAGCCGGTGATCGTCGTCAATCTTGACGATCCGGCCCAAGACTTTGAGTTGCCGCGGTTGGCCGCGTTGCTTTCTACGGTCCCGATATTGGTTGTGGGTTTTGCTGCTCAAAGTCGGGATGTATCGCTTGACGTCTTTGACGCGTTGCTTTGTCTAGAGGGTGAGCATCGCCATTGGGTTGGTGTCGCTGGCATCGAACCGTTTATCGAAAGCATTTTGGCGGCGCCCCGAGCCGCCGTCGCGGTTGGTCAGTTGTTGCGCGTGAGCGAAAAGTCATCGGTGAGCGATGCCGTTGTGGCGGAGTCGCTTACGTACAGTCTTTTGCAATCGGGAACCGATTATCAGTCTTGGCTTTCGAAACAATCAGAAAGAAAGCGTCATCCGGCGCCAAACAATTCGATTGTCGACGTTCAGCGTGATGACGATGTTCTCTCAATCACTCTCAATCGACCAGAAGTTCGCAACGCTTACGGTCGCCAAATGAGAGATGAGTTGGTTGAGGCTTTTCGTTTAGTTGATTCTGATCCAACGCTGAAAAAAGCGGTGGTGCGCGGTAATGGACCAACATTTTGTAGTGGGGGAGACCTCGACGAATTTGGATCGGCGCCACCACCATTAGATGCGCACTTTGTGCGCACGACGCGTAATGCAGGAATTGTGTTGTCCCACAACTCAGCGCGTATTCATTTTGAAGTGCATGGTCGTTGTGTAGGGGCCGGTGTTGAATTGCCGGCCTTTTCGCAAAATGTCATTGCTGATAGCGAAACAACTTTTCGTTTACCCGAAGTTGCTATGGGGTTAGTACCGGGCGCAGGTGGAACCGCCAGCATTCCGCGTCGTATCGGACGCTGGCGCGCCCTGTGGCTTATGGTTTCGGGCGAAGAGATTGATTGTGAACGAGCGTTGAAGTGGGGATTAGTTGACCAACGGCGATGAATGGGCGCGGGAGAGATTCTCTCCGCAGTGGAAAAAATGGCGGAAGTCAGTTCCTTTAGATGACTACGAAAAGCGTTTCGATGACATTGCGGCGCGTGGTGAAAATCCGCATGGTGAAGCCGACTTCGTCGTTCGATATGCGCCCGCGAGTGTTTTGGATGCCGGTTGCGGTTTTGGACGTATCGGAAGTGAATTAGTTAACCGTGGTGTCTTTGTGGTTGGCGTTGATCTTGATCCGGATCTCATTGAACGGGCGCAGCGACGAACGCCCAATGTTGAATGGCTTTTAGGCGACTTAAGCGATTTCGCATTAGACCGACAATTTTCATTGGTGTTGTTAGCGGGCAACGTTTTAGGTTTTGCTGCTGATCCCGGAGCAGTTACGCGAAATTGTGCACGGCATGTTGAAAAAGGTGGGCGATTAGTAATCGGCAACCAACTGCAAATCGGATGGCCGACACCAGCCGATATTGATGTCTGGGCCGGTGAAGAGGGCCTCGTGCGTGAGGCATGTTTTGCGAACTGGAATGGCGATCTTTTCGCCGAAAATAGCGATTACATGGTCACCGTCCACCGACGCGACTAGTTGTGGCAGGATTTGGCCCCAGAAGAAAGATTCGGTGCGGGGGCAACGATCATGAGCAATGCAGTAGATCCGCGACGTGATATCGGGACATTGCGCAGTCGCGCCAAAGACGGCGTTACCACTCGCCGCCCAATTACTTTTCCCGCCGATCGCTATATCTCCGCCGAGTTTGCCGAACGCGAACAACAAAAAATGTGGCCCCGTGTTTGGCAATTAGCAACAACCATCGACATGGTTGCTAATCCCGGTGATTGGGTCGAATTTTCCGTTGGCAAATTGTCCGCCATTGTTTTGCGTGATCAAGATGGTGAGTTACGGGCTTATCAAAATGTCTGCATGCACCGCGGTGTTGAGTTATGCAGTGGCAACGGTGAAGGTCTCACCGAGTTGCGCTGTGGATTCCATCGTTGGTGCTGGAATCTCGATGGCTCGTTACGAGAGATTCCCAGCCGTCGTGATTTCGGTGTTATTGACAACGATCAATACGGATTGCCGAAAGTGTTAGTTGATACTTGGGGTCCGCTGGTCTTTGTAAATTTTGATCCCGAGGCCATGTCATTAGCAACGTATTTGGGTGGCGCTCCGGCCGATGCCGAATACTTAGGCATCGAAGATTTTCATTGCCGTTATGAGTTAAGTGTCAAAGTGCCGGCGAACTGGAAAACCGCTGCTGACGGATTTAGTGAGACTTATCACGTACAGGGATTGCATCCTGAATTGCTGATGGTTTTTGCTGATCTCGACAATGAACAAGTTTTTTGGGATCACGTTGGTCGCAGTCGACAGATTTACGGTGTTCCTTCGCCGCGTATCCGACCCGAACCCACTGATCAACAAATTTGGAATGCGTTTGCTTCGGTGTACTCGGCGCGTGCGGGTTTGAACGCAGAGGATCCAGGTCCAGTTCCACCCTTAAAAGATGGCGAATCACTTTTTGATGTCATGGCGGAACAAGTGCGTAAAGCACAAGCCGAAAAAGGTGTCGACCTTTCTGCGTATTCCAATATGCAAATCATGATGATGGATCAGCACAATGTGTTTCCGAATATCACCGTGTTGTTGCATCCTGATTTACTTTCGGTTTTGCGTACACGGCCGGGAGATACGCCGGATGAATGTTGGCTCGATATTTTCTCGTTCGATCGCGCCGGACGTGAAACGCCACGATCGAAACCAATCAAAGCGGAAGTTCCTTTAGATTCGATGGCCTTCGGCACCGTGTTCAATCAGGACTTCGATATGTTGCGCACTGCGCAACGCGGAATGCACCAGCCCGGTTTCACGCGCGTCACCATTTCGCAAGAGGAAAGTCGCATCCTCAACAATCAACTCGCATTGGAGCGGTACCTTGGTATTAATCCAAGCGAGATTGAGGGTGATTTGCCGTAATGGTTGTTCTTACTGCGACGCGTCGTCGAAGTGACGGCGGTCCAAGCGCAAGGTCATTACTAATAAGTGTTCTTGGTCAATGGGTCGGTCCGCAGGACACACCGGTGTGGACATCAACATTGGTGGGCGCCCTTGAATCGCTTGGGATTGAAGAGCGCGCCGCGCGCCAAGCAGTGAATCGCACTGCGGCCGATGGTTGGCTTGAGGGCGAAAGCGTTGGTCGTTACACGCGTTGGCGTTTAACTGAATCGGGTCGACGCATGATTGGTTCGGCCGTTCCGCGCGTGCAGCGTTCAATTGTTGAAGATCCAACATGGGACGGATCGTTTTTACTTTTAACCGTGACGAGTGTGGCTCCTGATCGCTCGGCGCGCGATCGATTGGCAATCGGTTTGGATTTTGAAGGTTTCGGCGCGCTAAGTGCCGGTGTTTGGATCGCCGCCAGTGCCGATGCACAAAGAGGCGCGGAGATGGTGCTCGATGGTTGCGGGCTTACTGGCCTGTTTTGGCGATCCGAAATTGTGGGCGATGCCACCAGCCCTGCCGATGTGGTGGCCATGGCCTGGGATCTCGATTCGGTGGCCGAGGCCCATGAGACATTCATCGCCGCATTCGGCGATATCGAGCCCGCCGATGAGTCCGAGGCGTTTGCGTTGCGCACACTTATGGCCCATGAATGGCGCCAAATTCTCAGTTTTGACCCGCTTTTACCCGCCGAGTTGCTCCCCGAACATTGGGCCGGATTTCGGGCTCGGGAAGTGTTCCAGCGGCAATTTTCGGCCTGGGCAAAATCGGCAAATTCGTACTACATAAAGTTGTCAAATGATCCTGTTGTGTCGTAAATTAAGGGCATGACACGACCAACACATCCCGTCTTCGATTGCGACAATCACTACTACGAAGCGATTGACGCATTTACTCGTCATCTCGATCCGCGTACCGGTCCTCGCACAATTCAATGGTGTGAGATTGACGGTCGCAAGTATCACGTCATCGGCGGCAAAGTAAGTCGCGCCGTTGTTAACCCCACATTCGATCCGGTTGCGTTACCGGGTGTGT
>CAYOHV010000007.1:21577-21848 GCA_964403825.1 uncultured Bifidobacterium sp.
CCGCGGTAATCCCAACAACGCAAACCCGATTGAATTGTTGAAGCAACGTGAACCAATTCGTGCGGCGTATCGCGATCGTGATGCACGTATCGCCACGCTCGATGAGCATGGATTGGAAAAGTGTTGGTTGTTCCCCACATTGGGAATGATTTACGAAGAGCCATTGCACAAAGACCCATGGGCCGTGCAACAAGTGTTCACCGCGTTTAACCGTTGGGTGAATGAAGACTGGGGCTTCAATTACAAGAACCGCATCTTTGCGGCGCCTTAC
>CAYOHV010000008.1:0-20741 GCA_964403825.1 uncultured Bifidobacterium sp.
GCCTTGAAGACGGCGCGCAGAGCCCCTGCCACGATCCTGCGAAGGTGGCGTGGCTTTTGGCGTATCCGGACACGTATGAAATTGGCCTGCCCAATCAGGGCCTGCAGATCCTTTACGAAATTCTCAATGAACGTTCCGATGCCATTGCCGAGCGCACCTACGCGCCCTGGATCGACCTTGAAGAATTAATGCGGGCGCAGAATGTTCCGCTGTTTTCGGTGGACACTCATACCGCCGCGTCGGCCTTCGACATCATTGGATTCAATCTTTCCGCCGAGTTGACCTACACCAATCTCATCAACATGGTTGATTTGGCCGACGTTCCCGTGCGCGCCAATGCTCGACAAAGCCATCATCCGCTCATCGCTGCGGGCGGACATTGCACCTATAACCCAGAACCCATTGCTGATTTTCTTGATTTCGTTGTGCTTGGTGATGGCGAAGAAGTCATTAGTGAAATCACTGAAGTTGTCGGGGAGTGGAAGCGCGCTCCGGTCGAACAGCGCGATCGTTCTGAACTTTTACATTCCCTTGGTCGTATCGAAGGTGTGTATGTTCCATCACTTTTCGAAGCGACTTACGCCGATGGTTTATTGGTATCGGTAACGCCGAAGTACTCCGATATCGCTGATCGAGTGGAAAAACGCACGGTTGCCGATTTAGCGGAGTTTCCCTATCCCCGTCAGCAATTAGTGCCAATCACTGAAGTGGTGCATGATCGCCTAAACGTTGAAGTATTCCGTGGCTGCACCCGTGGTTGTCGCTTTTGCCAAGCCGGCATGATTACGCGACCCGTACGTGAACGTCCTTTTGCGCAAGTGCAACAGATGGTTGCTGATGGTCTAGCGCGCACGGGATACGACGAAGTTGCGCTGACGTCACTTTCCACCGCTGATTATTCCGGTATCGAAAGTTTGGTGGGCGAGATTGTGCGCGCTACTGAAGATGGTGAGCCGGTTTCAGTTTCATTGCCGTCTCTACGTGTTGATGCATTCGGTGTTGGCATTGCGGCCCAAATTCAAAAAGCGCGTCGTACCGGTTTGACCTTTGCCCCCGAAGCGGGCACTTGGCGTATGCGTCAGATCATCAACAAGTTGATTCGCGAACAAGATCTCTACGACGCAGTTGAAGCGGCGTATGCCAATGGTTGGCGTCGTATGAAACTTTATTTTTTGATTGGTCTTCCTTCCGAAACTGACGAAGACACTCTTGGCATTGCCGAGTTAGCCAAGAACTGTGTCGCTATCGGTCGCAAATATCACTCGTCACCATCAGTCACCGTTTCGGTTGGTGGTTTCGTTCCGAAACCGTTCACGCCGTTCCAATGGTTCGGTCAGAACACCATTGATGAATTGAAGCGCAAAGTGAATTTGCTGCGTGATGCCACGCGCAAAATGCATGGTGTGCAACTCAAATGGCACGACCCCAAAGCCACGTTTGTTGAGGGAATTACAAGTCGCGGTGACCGTCGATTAAGTGATGTCATCGAAATGGTGTGGCGCCAAGGGGGAACGTTCCAAGAGTGGTCGGAACGTTTTGATCTCGATCGTTGGTTAGCCGCCATGGACGCCTGCGGTCTCGATCCCGATTGGTATGTGCATCGTCATCGCACCGAAGATGAGGTCCTTCCTTGGGACCACCTATCGGCGGGACTGCATAAAGATTTCCTTTGGCAGGACTGGCAGGATGCCCTGGCCGAAGTTGGATTACCCGATTGTCGTTGGACTCCGTGTTATGACTGCGGGGCATGTACGGGCTTTTCGATCGAGCACATCGTTGCCTCGGCTACTCCGCCCGCCGGCGGTTCGCAGGGCACGGGACAAGACCTTTCCGGTGGTGTGCCCGTGCAGTTGTTGGCCAAAAGCGGGCGATCATGAGACTGCGCGTTCGCTATTCGAAATACGGCAAAGTCCGTTTCGCGTCCCATCGCGATATGGCCCGCGTTATTGAACGGGCTTTACGGCGCGTGAAGTTGCCGGTGGCCACCACCGAAGGATTTACGCCTCGACCCAAACTTCATTTCGGTTTGGCGCTGCCAACGGGTCTTGAATCGGACGAGGAATATTTCGACATTGATCTCATTGAAGGTGCCACCGTTGACCTTCAATTATTGACAACGGATCTCACGGCCATCATGCCGGTGGGCGTTGTTATTGAACATATCGACATCGTTGATAAGTCGTTACCGTCGCTGCAGGAAGCAGTGACTCGTTGTACGTGGCGATTTGAATTCGACGATATTGATACTGACAAACTCGCTTTAGCGGTGGACAAAGTTTTGGCGAGTGAGTCGCTGGTGATTTCCCGTGAACGAAAAGGGAAGAAGGTAGATGGAGACCTTCGCCCGGGAATCATCGCATTAGAAGTGGTCGGGCCCACTGAAAATGGTAGTGGTTCGATCATGGATGCCGTTTTGGCAACCCAACCTCGTGCGGTTCGACCGAACGAGTTGCTTTTAGTTTTTGATCCGCCTCTCCATGCTGCGCGGATCCGACGAACACATCAGTGGCTCGCAGAAGATGCGCCACTACGCGAATCAGTTGGTTCGCGATGAGAAGGGATTATCAATATGGCCGACGAGAACGTCACGCCAGAGTCAACCAATCAACCGGACAACACGTCTTCCGGCGACGAAAACACTGAATCATCGGCTGGCAACGCCGCTAATCGTTCGCGCCGTCGCCGCGGTTCACGCGGTGGCCGTAACCGTTCGCGTTCCCAAGCAAAGACGAATGAGTCGAAGTCGAATGCACCGGTAGAAGCCATTCTGGGCGGCGATGATGTCGAACTCAATGAAGAAGAGTTTGAGCGTCGTAAGGGTCGCGAGCGCAAAGGCCGACCAGTTGGTCGTTATCTCATGGCCGTAAGCGTGCGGCCGGAAGCCACGCAGATTGCGGTTCTTGAGGGCCGCACGCTCATTGAGCATTACGTTTCCCGACCGGCTGACGATATTTCGCAGATTCACGGCAATATCTATCTCGGCAAAGTGCAGAACGTGCTTCCCGGCATGGAAGCCGCCTTTGTTGATATTGCGACACCGAAAAACGCCGTTCTTTATCGTGGTGATGTCCAGTTTGATGCCGATGAAATCGAGGGCTCAGGACAACCCCGAATTGAAGAAATTCTGAAGACCAAACAAACCCTTATTTGTCAGGTCACCAAGAATCCGATTGCCCATAAGGGTGCTCGCCTTACGCAAGAAGTTTCGTTGGCGGGTCGTTTCGTGGTGTTAATTCCCAATTCATCAACGTACGGAATTTCCAAACGCCTTTCAGTACAGGAACGTCAACGTCTTCGCTCCATTTTGGACAAAGTGAAGCCACCGCAACATGGTGTGATTGTGCGCACTGCGGCTGAAGGAGTGACATCGGAAGAAATTTCTTCGGATGTTCGTCGCTTACTTTCCCAATGGCAACAAATCGAAGAACTGTCACAGCGCGTGCAAGCTCCGGCGCTTCTTTATCGTGAACCCGATATGGCCGTGCGCGTCATTCGGGAAGAGTTCAATGACAATTTCCGCTCGGTCATCATCGATGATGAAACTCTTTACCGCGAAATCCATGATTACGTTTCCAGCATTTCGCCGGCGTTAGCGGACCGAATTGAGTATTACGATCGCAGCCAAGAGCAGTTATCGATTTTCGAACGATTCCATGTTCATGAGCAGATTCATAAAGCGATCGACAAAAAAGTGTGGTTGCCTTCCGGTGGCTCGCTCATCATCGAACATACCGAGGCGCTTACCGTTATCGATGTGAACACGGGCAAAAACGTCGGCTCGAAATCTCTCGAGGAAACGGTTTTCCAAAACAATTTGGAAGCGGCAACCGAAATCGCCAAACAACTTCGTTTACGCGATGTGGGTGGCATCATCGTCATTGACTTCATCGATATGGAGGTCAAGTCCAATCGCGATGAAGTGATGCGAGTCTTCAAAGATGCGCTTGCTCGGGATAAGACCCGCACTCAGGTCTTTGATATTTCCGAACTTGGTTTGGTGGAGATGACCCGTAAACGCATTGGGGAAGGGCTCTTGGAATCATTTTCGCAAGAGTGCCCCGAATGCGAGGGCCGTGGTGTGACAATCGACCCGAATCTTCTGGTCTGAGACAAATGGCAGGGGCTCGAAGCGGGGCCCAGCGCCAGTATTTGGACCAATGCCCGCCGCCCGATAGGATCTCGTCCCTATGTATGCCGTGATCCAAACCGGTGGAAAGCAATATCGAGTTGAGGAAGGTCAACGTCTCGACGTTGAGCGCCTCGGCGACGCCGAAGAAGTAACCCTCACCCCTGTTCTCGTTGTCGATGGTGACACCGTGCTGGCAACACCAACCCAACTGGCCAAAGCGTCAGTGACGGCTCGTGTTGTGGGCGAAACCAAAGGCAAGAAGATCATCGGCTTTACCTACAAGTCCAAGGCGAATGAACGTCGACGTTGGGGACATCGTCAGCGTTACGCCACTATCGAAATCACTGCGATCAAGAAGGGGTAGCGCACCATGTCAAAGACAAAGGGCGGCGGCTCAACACGAAACGGTCGCGATTCACAAAGTAAGCGTCTCGGCGTAAAGCGTTTTGACGGCCAGGTTGTGCGACCAGGCACGATTCTTGTTCGTCAACGTGGCACTCGTATTCACCCAGGCGAGAATGTCGCCAAGGGCGGAGACGACACGCTGTTTTCGTTAGTGGATGGCAAGGTCAAGTTCGGTTCACGTAAGGGCCGCAAACTCGTCGACGTATTGCCCGACTGAAAAGGCTTGTCCGAAATCTTCGGACATAACAACTTCAAAGTTTTTCGAAATTGCGATGGCTTCATATCCATCGCAATTTTTTATCCACGCCAAACCTTCAATTCCCATGGCCATGACTGTTGTCGCATAAGCATCGGCAAATGCGATCTCTCTTCCCACCACGGTGACGGAAAGTAATTCCTGTGCATTGCGAATATGTTCGCCGCGTCGATACAGGCCCGAAGTGGCGACGCTCCAATGTGAGGGCGCCGCGAATTCCAAGGTAAAAAGCATTTGGCGGGGATCGAGTGGGTTTTCGATTCCGATTCGCCAACTATTCGCTTCAATGGGTTGGCCGCGAAACGTGATGTCGCCACCAGCGCATAAAAGAAAATCTTCGTATCCGCAGGCGGCAAGAAGTTGAGCTATTTCTTCAATGGCCCAACCTTTGACATAACCGTTAAGGTCAAGTCCGTTGGTGGATGTAATTGAGAACGCGCCATTTGTTTGCAATACGAGTTCATTAGCGCTCGCCAACACCGAAATAAATTCATCGTTAAGCAGTGGCTCTTCTTGGCGATTTAGACGACAAAGTGTGCTTTGCGGTCGATACAGCGAAAACTGATTTTCGATTTCGTGCAATCGATTGATGATTGCTTTTTGCACTGGGGCGGAAACATGTGTCGTTGATTTCACCGATAACACCGTGCCCATTGCCGCAAATTGGTAATTGGTCATTGTTGGTCCAAAAGAGATTGCAGCGATTGCTTATAGCCATCAGAGGTGTACGTGGCGCCCGAAACAGCATCGAAATTGGTAGAAGAAACCTCTAAGGCTGATTGGTTTAATACCGGCAACGCGGTGCGACTAATCGAGTCAGATCGTCGGTCATCGGTTGGAAACTCGGTAGCAGTTACAGAACAAAGCACACCGTTCGGCGTCACCGATCCGATAACGCGCACCGGTCCGAAACGAGTCTCTATCTTTTTGCCCTCAAAAAAACGTAATTCACTGCGGCATGCGGGATTAGTGGATTGATCACCAATTTCCGAGGTTCCATCAACGGAACTATTCGTCGCACTTTGTTGGGGTTTATCAAGCCAACGCAAAATTCCCAGACCAGCCAACAAGGCCAGAACGGCGGGGGCAATTCGTTTAATGAATTTCATCACCACCAACTCCGCTCATAGTGAATATGTTTCGCGTCGATTCCAAGATCGAGCAGGCCTCGGCGCGCGGCGGTCAGCAATGAATCGGGTCCGCATAACAAAGCTTGGCGACTTTCGGCATCGCTGATGATGGCGGAAAGTTCGCTGGCGGCGAATGGATTAGTGAAGAGGCGTCGCGAACCGACGAGATTAAAAAGTCGTCCGTTACGAGTCTTCACTAATTCTTCAATTACGTCGTAGTGCACAAGATCTTCATTGCGATGGGCGCGCAAGAACACAATTGGTGCATCGCCCATAGGAACATCAGTCGGTAAGTCGCGCAAAAGGGGACGAGCGATCGTCATGCCAACACCGCCGAAAAGAAAAATCACTCGTCGTTCGGGATCAAGCGATGCGACCGTGAGCGAACCAAATGGGCCGGTCACCGCCACTTTGGTTCCCGGTTGTAAGTGCAGAAAATCGGACGAAGAATCGCCGCGTTGTTTTACCGTGATGTGGAATCGGTTTTCTGAAAGTTCAGAGAACGAATAAGGATGAGATTTCCACCATAAATCGCGCGCTAGAGGCCGCAGAAAGGCGAACTGTCCAGCCTGGGCGCGGATGGGCGCTGGCGATTCAAGAATGATCTCAGTGGTGGTCGAATTCAGCGGTTGGGTTGCGCTCACCTTCCACGGCCGCAATGTGGCCCAAACAGTGCGACCCCATCGTGAGATCACCACTACAGCGGCGGCCACCACATGCAATGCAATCCAGTACCACCAAGTCCAGGTCGCTGAGAAGTCATTGCCGAGTTGCAACGAGTGGGGAAGTGCGAAGGCAATAGCGAAATAAGCGCAGAGATGGAGGTAGTACCACGTTTCATAATCCATTGAACGCCGCACACTGCGCATCGATGAAAGCGCCACGATAAAAACAAATAGCGCCGCCACGGTGGCCAAAGCCATGAATGATTGCCGCCCGGTGAGATCGCTAAGCGCAGTAGAAAAGCCAACGTCATCACTCCATGCAATTAATGACGTCGCAATATGCAGCCCTAAGGCCACACACATCGCGCCACCGAGCAAACCGTGCCAGCGAAATAAACGATCAATGCCAACAGAGTTACCGAACACCCGAGCGATACAGAACAATCCCGCTAGCGCACAAAGAGTTGCGATGAGACCAGTGAGTTGTGAAAGCGAGACCCATGTTTCGTACCAACCTGCGCCTGGTCCGAGGTCATAAAGTCCGCCACCACCAATCCAAATTAGTAGTGGAACGACGCCATAAAAGAACGCCACGGCGCTGGCGGTAATGATTGCGTTCGTTGATAGTTGACGAGTTGCGATGAACTAAGTGTGGCAAAGACCAACCGTGAATGTTGGGCGTGACGATGCCTTAAAACGAGGTGCGGCCATCAAGGCCACGTGGTAACTGATCGGTGGGCCATCCCAAATGCGTCACCGCCATACGGCAGGCATAGCGATCGGTCATGCCCGCCACCCATTCCACGGCTGCCCGTAATGCCTCAGGGCTTTGTGGCGTAATGGCTAAGTCGGGATGATCGGGTGCCATTAGCCCACAGGCTTGAGGGTTGGCCGAGGCAAAATCAACAAGCGCTTGCAGAACACGCACAACGGCTTGGCCTTGTTGGCGTGATTCGGGACGCAGATAGATCTTTTCGTAATTGGTTTTACGAAACGCGGCCAATGCTTGTGCCTTGGCATCTTGCATTGCGATATGACCACTGGCCAACGTGCCAACAATGACACCTTCAAGAAAAGAATCGATCCAGTCGCCGCGTGTGAGACCAATTTCGGCAATGACATCGGAAGAGAGATCATCGATAGAAACAAGTTGCGATGTCATGGCATCTTCAAAGTCGTGGCAAACATACGCAATGCGATCAGCCCAACTCACAACTTCACCTTCGGGAGTGGCGGGAACTGGGCGAGACCACGAGTGATTACGAATGCCATCGAGAGTTTCTTCGCAGAGATTGAGATTGGCGAGCGCAACATCGGCGCCCCACACCGCATGATCGAATCCGTCGGTGAGATAAGGAGCGAATGCATCTTCGGATGCATGACCGCCGGGGCCATGACCACAGTCGTGACCAAGTGCGATTGCTTCGGCTAACGCTTCATTGAGATGAAGGGCCCGCGCGAGAGCCACCGATATTTGCGCTACTTCGAGCGCATGGGTGAGGCGATTGCGGGTGTGATCGTCGGGGAAAATGAAAACTTGGGTTTTCCCGGAAAGACGGCGAAAGGCATGCGACTTATGCAAGATGCGATCGCGATCTCTTTCGAAACAAGTGCGATAAGGATCGGGCGACTCTTCGATTGCTCGGTTGCCCGCGCCAATCGCCAACGTGGCACCTTTGGCCAAGGACGCCGCTTGTGCTTCTTCACGATCTTCACGACGGGAAAGACGATCGACAAAAACTGGCGCACCCACGCTGCTATGAGCACTGCGAGAAAACGACGATAAAGGATGGCCACCCATCGTGGCGGCCCATTGCTGAGCCCGCGGTGAGAGAGGTTGATCGCTGATCTGGCCGGAATTTTCCATGCCCCTAGTTTCTCAGGCGGGTATGACAACAACGGCGCACTAGTTTGTTTTCGTGTCTGGGTTCGTAGATGAGTGCCAATTAAATGTGCGAGGCGGCGATGGCGGTGCCGGTTGCGTGGCATTCCGACGGGAAGCCCATGTGGCCAAAGGCGGCCCTGACGGCGGCGATGGCGGCCGCGGTGGCGATGTCTGGCTGGTGGCCGACCGCAATGTGGCCTCACTTTTGGCTTTCCGTGACCACCCCCATCGACGGGCGGCGAATGGCACCCACGGTCAGGGCAAGAAAAAACATGGTGCCGCCGCCGATGATCTCTTCGTGCATGTTCCCGAAGGAACGGTGGTTCTGGATCGTGATGGAACCGTATTGGCCGATCTCGTTCATCATGGCGATCGCTGGTTAGGCGCAGCCGGCGGACGCGGCGGAAAAGGAAATGCTCGTTTTCTTTCTAACCGTCGTCGTGCTCCTTCATTTGCCGAACAAGGCGAAGTGGGAGAAGAACGTTGGCTGAATTTGGAATTGAAACTGATGGCCGATGTGGCGCTCGTTGGTTTTCCCAATGTGGGCAAGTCGACATTGATCTCGGTGATCTCCGCCGCCAAACCGAAGATTGCTGATTATCCCTTTACGACACTGGAACCCAATTTGGGTGTGGTGCGCATTGTCGATGCCGAATTCGTTGTCGCCGATATTCCCGGACTTATCGAAGGTGCAGCCGAAGGTAAAGGACTCGGTCTGCGTTTTTTGCGTCATATTGAGCGAGCGCGCGTGTTGGCCTATCTCATTGATTTAGCGTCCGACACATCACCTCAGCGACAACTTGAAGTTTTACGTCATGAAGTTGGCGAATACCGACCCGAACTTCTTGAACGTCCGTCGATCGTGGTGGGTTCGCGCTCTGATCTCATTGATGAAGAAACCTTGCAAGAAAAATGTAAAGACATTGAATTTGATGTGGTGATCTCTGCAGTACAGCAAACCAATTTGGCGGAACTTACCGGCAAGATGGCCGATGCCGTACGCAATGCACGTCAAGAAGAACCGGTGGTTGAAGGTTTCATCGTTCACCGTCCGGTGGCCGAAGGTATTCGTATTGAGAAAAACGATGACGGTTCGTTCACGGTGCATGGACGCTCAGCCGAACGTGCAGTGGCGCTAAGCGATCTCACTAATTTGGAAGCGCTCGATTATGCCCATATGCGTTTGAAAAAACTCGGGGTTGATAAAGCCTTAGCCAAAGCGGGCGCGCAATTCGGCGACACCGTTCATATTGGTTCACTCTCGTTTGAATACGAGGAGGACTAATGCACGTTGAGGTCAATCAATGAGTACGTCTTTGACTGTGGTTGTAAAAATCGGAACGTCATCGCTCACTGATGAACAGGGTGCTATCCGCACCGATGCCATCAGCAAACTTTGTGCCGAGGTTGCTTTGGCGCGCCAAGACGGACACCAAGTGGTAATTGTTACCAGCGGTGCTATTGGAGCTGGTCTTCCTCTTTTAGGTTTAGGTGGCGCGCAACGTCCAAGTGATGCGCGCACATTGCAAGCCGTCTCCGCAGTTGGCCAATCGCAACTGATGAAAACGTATAGCGACGCGCTCGCGCAACATTCGTTGGTATGCGGTCAAGTGTTATTAGCGCCATTGGATTTTGTGGAGCGCAAGCAGTATCTCCAAGCGCGGGGAACATTGCAACGTTTATGCGAACTCGGTGTTGTTCCGATCGTGAATGAAAACGACGCGGTAGCCGATGATGAAATTCGTTTCGGCGATAACGATCGACTGGCGGCGCTGGTATCGCATTTAGTTGATGCCGATTTATTAGTGCTGCTTACCGATACTGAAGGTGTGCTCACCAGCGATCCGCGGCGCGATCCCAATGCATCGCTAATTGCCGAAATTGTTGATCTCGATCGTGAACTCGAGGCGAATGTGGGTGGTCCGGGCACCGCTGGTGGCAGCGGGGGAATGGCCTCCAAATTGGCTGCAGCCCGTTTAGCGGCCTGGTCAGGGGTCAAAACCGTGATTGCTGCGGCTCATCGCCCCGAAGTGCTCTCCGATGCACTGGCCGATCGCTCCGTGGGCACGGTGGTGCAACCGCGTCCGGTTTCGCTGCCCGCACGCAAACTTTGGATTGCTTTCGCCGTTGGCTCCAAAGGAAAACTGCGCGTCGATGACGGGGCCGTGCGCGCTGTCACCACCAAAGGGGCTTCATTGTTAGCCCCTGGCATCATTTCCGTTGAAGGTGAATTTTCGGCCAACGATGCGGTTGAAGTTTGCGATAGTGACGGTGAAGTTTTCGCTAAAGGTTTGGTTCGTTGCTCGGCCAATGAACTACGCGCTAAATCAGCAGAATCTTTAGTGATTCACGTTGATGATTTGGTTATGGTGCCGCGTTAATTAACGCTTGAAGCGAGCGACAATTTGACGCACTTCGTTGACATGTAACAGATGTAAGGCGACGAAGTAAACGATGGCGCCAACCACCCCGCAAATTGCAAGCACGAAAAGACTCGGTAAATCGTTGGTGAGTTGGCGCAAAACGATAACGACACCGGCTAACAATGCCGAAGCGATGACAATTTTCAAAAGCGTTTCCCGTGTTCGCTTGGCAAAGATTGCTCCGATGCGGCGATCCAAAACGCCAATAGCAATGAGGCTAAGCACGACATAGCCAATCGTTCCGGCGGCGGCTATTCCCACCACGCCGAATTCGCGCACCAACAGAAACGCCAAGGCAATGGCTATGACTGATTGCGCGGCGTTCAATATAAATGGTGTGCGTGTGTCTTTTTGTGAAGTGAAACCACGGGCGACATAAAGGAATAACGAAAACGCCGGAAGCCCAATGACCAAGGCCGCCAATGTATTACCAGTGGTATCAGCTGAAGCCGCATCAAACTGTCCGTGCTGTAACACCACATCCACAATTTGTTGCGACAACAACGCCATCAAAACGGTGGCCGGTAAAACAACAACGAAAATAAGTCGCAGCCCGGCCGAAAATTTCTCGGAAAGTTGTTCCCGCGCGCCTTGGCTATGTAGTTGCGCTAGTTCGGGGGTGTAGGCGGTCATCACTGAAACAGTCCAAAGTCCATAAGGAACTTGGAAAAAGATCCAGGCATAGGCGTAAATGGTGACGCCATCGTTGCCATTGGCCAATATTTGGAAGATGGCATAAGTGATCAAATTGGTGATGACATAACCAAACGTCCAGCCCGAAAGTTTGGCAATGGCCACCACTGATGGATGACGGAAATCTAAATTCCAACCGAGAGGAATACGGGCTCGTTTTAATGCGGGCCATAAAACGGCGGCCATTGCAGCAATGCCCAAGGTCGTTCCAATTCCCATCACCAAAAGCAATGAAGTATTTGAAGCGACTTCATCAAACGTGACATTGCCAGAACCAATCCACGAAACAATGCCAATGAACAGGGCGATGACGACAACATTGTTGACGACGGGCGCGAACGCGGCGGCGGCAAATTTGCGCTTAGCGTTAAGGAACGCAGTGGCGACCGCAGTGAGTCCATAGAAAAGAATTTGCGGTGCGAACAACATTAAAAGTGGTACAGCAACATCACGTTGTGTG
This sequence comes from uncultured Bifidobacterium sp., assembly GCA_964403825.1. Lineage (GTDB taxonomy): Bacteria > Actinomycetota > Acidimicrobiia > Acidimicrobiales > Acidimicrobilacustridaceae > Acidimicrobilacustris. The sequence goes on from CAYOHV010000008.1 coordinate 12,047, forward strand.
TCGGCTTGTTGTTGATCGGCACCTAAGTTGTAAAGCCAAATAATGATGGGCGAAATTGCAACCGCAATAACAGTTGCAAGAAGTAATAAAACGGTCACAACTGATGTGATCGCTTCAATTCCTTTTTTATCGTCACGATCGAATGCATCGATGACAACGGGCACCAAGGTGGCCGATAAAACGCCACCGAGAACTAAGTCATAAAGAAGGTTGGGCGTGTTGTTCGCCAAGTTGTATGCCTCGGCCAATGCCGAAGCGCCGATTGCCCACGCCACAACGGCCACCCGTAAGAAACCGGTGAGTCGGCTCAACCCCGTGCCGACGGCAACCACGGCGCTGGATCGCGCCAACTGAGAAGAGGATCTGGGCGAAACCATTCGCTCTTCAACCTACTACTCTGCCAATTATGAGTAGAGCGTCTGCGTCCTTTCCACTAATGGCAGAACTGGGTCGCCGTGCCAAAGAAGCGTCTCGTGTTCTGGCAACGGCATCAACATTGCAGAAGAACGATGCTCTGCTAACGGCTGCGAGCGGTCTTGAAAACGCTACCGATGCAATCCTCAGTGCGAATCAACGCGATTGTCAGCGCGCCGAATCAGAAGGTGTTTCGCCAACCGTTATTGATCGATTACGACTGGATGAAAAGCGAATCGTTTCGATGGCCAATGGATTGCGTCAAGTGGCGGCGTTGGCTGATCCAGTTGGCGAGGTGCTTGATGGATGGGTGCGTCCCAATGGTTTAAAGATTTCACGCGTGCGCGTACCGCTTGGCGTCATCGCCATTATTTATGAGAACCGACCTAACGTCACTTCGGATGCCGCCGGACTTTGTTTGAAATCGGGCAATGCGGCGTTTTTGCGCGGTTCATCGGGTGCAATCGATTCGAACATTGCCATTGCTGAAGTGTTGCGTACGTCAATCGCCAGCACCGGTCTTCCCGTTGATTCGGTGGTGTTAGTGGAGGACACGTCGCGCGAAGCCGCTGTGACGTTTATGCAGCAACGCGATTACGTGGATTGTTTAATTCCGCGTGGTGGTCCGTCGCTGATTGCTTCAATTTTGGAAAACGCCACTGTTCCTTATGTGATTGACGGCGACGGTAATTGTCATATTTATGTGCATGCCGACGCTGATCTGGAAATGGCCAGCAACATCATTAAAAACGCCAAGATGCAGCGCCCATCGGTGTGCAACGCCGCCGAAACGTTGTTGGTACATGCCGATGTGGCGGCTGAGTTCCTGCCGCGGCTCGTAACTGTTCTTGACGGAGTTGAACTGCGCGCCGATGAGCGGGCGCGGGCGTATTTGCCCAATGCCTTGGCGGCCACAGCTGAAGATTGGTCAACCGAGTTTCTTGATTTGATCCTGGCAGTGGGTGTTGTTGACTCACTTGATGAGGCCATTGCTCATATTTCGCAAAACGGTTCAGGACATTCCGAGGCGATCATCACACGCTCATTCGATGCGGCCGAAACCTTCTGCCAAAAGGTCGATGCGGCGGCGGTGTTAGTGAACGCTTCCACTCGCTTTGTCGATGGCGAAGAATTCGGCTTCGGAGCAGAAATCGGTATCTCTACCCAGAAGTTGCACGCCCGTGGACCAATGGGTCTGGCCCAGTTGACCACCGCCAAATTCGTGGTTCGAGGCACAGGGCAGACCCGAGGCTGAGGTAATGAGTTCCTATTGACGACCGCCTAGCCGGTACTGTCATCGAATGGATTATCGCTTCGAAACCCCAGCATCAGTGAAAACACGATTGCGGGATGTTGACTATCTCTCCGATGACGCAATTGCTGGGGTTGTCTTTTTGGCCGACCGCTTAGGCAAGCCGATTTTGGTGGAAGGACCAGCCGGAACCGGCAAGACCCAGTTGGCCAAATCAGTGGCCGAGATTTTGGGCGCTCGCTTAATTCGTTTGCAGTGTTATGAAGGCCTTGACGAATCAAAGGCACTGTACGAATGGAATTACAAAAAGCAATTGCTGCGCATTCAAGCCGAACGTAATAGCGAAGGTACTTGGGAAGATATCGAAGACGACATTTTCTCTGATGAGTTTTTGCTCACTCGTCCGTTGCTCGAAGCCATCCGTGCCACCGAGCCGGTTGTTTTGTTGATCGACGAAGTTGATCGCGTCGAAATTGAAACCGAAGCGCTTTTGTTGGAAGTTCTTTCCGACTATCAAGTTTCGATTCCGGAATTAGGCACGATCGGCGCTCAGCAAATTCCGATGGTGTTCCTCACGTCGAACAACACTCGTGAACTTTCCGAAGCGTTAAAGCGTCGTTGTCTCTTTTTGCATATCGATTATCCGACGATGGATCGTGAAAAAGAAATCGTGCTCACCAAAGTGCCGGGTATTACCGACAATTTGGCTGATCAAATCGCCCGTATCGTGCGATCGATTCGTCAGTTGGAACTGAAAAAGGCTCCTTCGGTTTCCGAAACCATCGATTGGGCTCGCACGCTGTTGCTTTTGGGTGTCGATTCCATCACTGAAGAAGAAGCAGTGGAGACGCTCAATATCTTGTTGAAGTATCAATCGGATATTGCGAAAGCCACGAAAGAACTTTCCAGCGATCAAACCAAGAAACCAGGTGTTGTGCGCACATGACCGCGACATCGTCCGATGCGGGAATGCTCGAGTTACTCGCAGGCTTCATTACCGAATTGCGTAATGCCGGTCTGCCCGTAAGCCTCACCGAAAATTTGGACGCTATGGAAGCGATCTGTCATATCCCGATCGAGGACCGCAATGCGTTTAAGTACGCGTTAGCCGCCACCTTGGTGAAGAACAACGCTCATTGGCGTGCCTTCGAAACCGTCTTTGAGGTGTACTTCTCATTACGCGGTAAGCAGTATTCGCTGAGTGGCGACGCCGATGTCAGCGTTGATGATGCCGACGACGCCATGATGAATCCTGAAACTCAAGGCGCTGGAGCCGGCGGTGGCGGTGGGGAAGCGCTCTCACCGGAACAAATGGCCGAAATGCTCTTTTCGGCGTTAAAGAACGGTGATGACGCGTTGATGCGGGCGTTGGCTCGACAAGCAGTCACTCGTTTCGCCGGTATGGAACCAGGGCGGCCGGTCGGCGGCACCTATTACTTGTACCGCACACTGCGCAATCTCGATTTAGAAGGTGTGCTGGAACGGTTGATGGAACAGGCGCAACAAGATTCGCCATCGCCGCTTACCTCGTTAGAAGAACGGCTCGAACGCGATGAATACGAATCGCGTATCGACAAATTGAAAAAAGAAATCGAATCGGAAATTCGACGTCGGTTAGTGGCCGATCGTGGTGTGGAGGCAATGGCCAAAACGTTGCGGAAGCCGTTACCCGAAGATATCGATTTCATGCATGCCAATCGCGAAGAACTCGTTGGATTGCGTAAAGCGATTTATCCGCTAACTCGCAAACTGGCAGTGCGGTTAGCGCGCAAACGTCGTCATGGTCGTAAAGGTCCGCTTGATTTTCGCAATACCGTGCGTAATTCGCTCAGTTATGGCGGCGTACCGGTCGAACCCAAATTCAAATATCCGCGTCCGGCGAAACCCGAAATCTTCGTTATCGCCGATATTTCTGGTTCGGTGGCTGCGTTTGCCCGCTTCACTTTGCAATTGGTCTATGCCATCTCCAATCAGTTCTCGCGGGTGCGCGCCTTTGTATTTATTGATGGCCTCGACGAAGTCACTCGATATTTTGAAGGCGTTGAAGATATTTCCGCCGCAATTCATCGCGTCAACACCGAAGCCGATGTGGTGTGGGTGGATGGACATTCCGATTATGGACATGCCTTTGAAGTGTTCTGGGAAAATTACGGACGCGATGTTGGTCCCAAAACCACGGTGTTAATTCTTGGCGACGCTCGCAACAACTATCACGCATCCCAAGCCTGGGTCGTGAAGGAAGTGCAAAAGAAGGCTCGTCACGTGTACTGGTTGAATCCCGAGCCTCGCGCCTATTGGGATACTGGCGATTCGATTGTGAGCGAATACGGCAACTTCACTGAAGGTGTCTATGAATGTCGCAATCTGCGTCAGTTGGAAAAATTTGTCGAAGTGCTTGAGTAGGACGGCGTCATAGTGCGGCGCTTGCTCTTACATCGAATGTAAACCGCATTCGGTTTTTGTCGTGCCCGCCCAGCGGCCGCTACGCGGATCGTTGGGATCGGTGGGACGTTGGGTGCAGGGCTGACAACCAATTGAGGTGAAGCCATCATGCAGCAGCGGATTCACAATGATGTTGTTCTCTTCGATATATGCGGCCACATCTTCATCACTCCATAACGCAATTGGATTGATCTTGATGAGACCACGTAAGTCGCGAGCGATGATGGGTGCTTTCACGCGTGAGTCGGCTTCTGCCCGACGCAAACCACTCATCCATGCGGCCTTACCTAAAAGGGCACGATCGAGTTGGCCCACTTTGACTGCAGAACAGCAATTTTCCGGATCGGCTTGCCAAAGCGGTTCATCTTGGAGCGCAACAGTCATCATGCGCAGATTGAGTCCGTAACGTTGACGCACGCGCTCAACCGTTTCGAGTGTTTCGGGGAAGTGGTAACCGGTATCGATGAAGACAACTTCAATTGCTGGGAACACTTTGGTGGCTAAATCGATCACCACAGCATCAGTCATTGATGCGGTAAGCGCTAAGTGGGGCGCGAATGTGTCGACAGCCCACTGGATGATTTTCTCCGAAGACCATGATTCGAATTCTTCGCTGAACTCAGCCAGTTCCTTATCGCTGAATTCCGGTACGGAAAGATTGGTCAAACTCATGTTGCACACTCCGAATCGCCAATCTCAGCCACGTACGGTCCGGTTTCGTCGTAATCCACGTAGAAGTCGGGATTTTCGTCCGGAGTAGGGAAGACGTCGAGCTCCTTTAGTTCTTTACCTAAAACAGAAACGCCGCCGCGACGATCAATCCATTGACGGAATGACTCGCCTTCTTGACGTTCATTGTCGAACTGACGCACAACACGCACGACCGCTTCCGGCACAGCCTTAGCAGGTAGGCGAGTGGCACGTTCGCCGAATTCAACTTTTTCATCGCCAACAAATCCACCGAGCAACATGGTGTAACCAGGTGCTGCTTTGCCGTGCGCCCGACGTTCGGCACCATGGAAACCAATATCGGCCACATGATGTTGTCCGCATGAATTGGTGCAGCCCGAAATATTGATTCGCAGGCCACCAACTTCGGCCAAACCTTCTTTTTGCAGTGCTTCGCCGATGGCGTCAGCCAAACCACGCGACTGCGTAACGGCCAAGTTGCAGGTATCGGCACCGGGGCACGCCACCACATCACTCACTAGTTCAGCCGAGGGCGAGGCCATATCTAATTCGGTTAAACGCTCGAAAAGAAGTGGTAGTTGGTCTTCACGCAAATTACGTAAAGCAAAGTTCTGGCGGTTAGTGAGACGAACATCGACGCCAAACTCGCGAATGATGGAGGCCAAACCGCGGAATTGCGCAGAGGTGACATCACCGAGACGGGCATAAGCAATGGCCGACACTGTTCCATTGGCCGTGCCACGAATTACATTGGAATCTTCCCAACGAGCAAAGGCGCCCGGTCGACGCAATGTGACAGGCGTGCCTTGTCCCATTTGTGTAATCGGACCATCGCTGACGCGACCAGCCGGTGCATCACCATCGCGTTGCACAACTTCGGGAATACCGCCGGGCCATGATGAAGAAGCCAAAAGGAATTTCCGGCTTTGCATGACTTTGCGTTGCACTTCTTCAAAGCCAAGGTTGTCAACGAGCCACTTCATACGGGCGCGCAATTTGTTATCGCGATTTCCTTGTTGTTCGAAAACGCGCAAGCAGGCTTCGATAGTGGGAAGCAATTCTTCTTTGGTGGTGAATGGTTCAAGGGCGAGTGCCGGATGCGGATTAGCTCCTAAACCACCGGCGATATAAACGCGGAAACCAGATTCGATTGTGCCGTCATCGTTGGTGCGGGTTGCGGCCACAACACCAACATCGTTGAACATGGCTTGACCGCAATCGGTAGCGCAACCGGAGAAATTGATTTTGAATTTTCGCGGTAAACGTTGACCTAATGGGTTACGCAAAAAATGATGAAACGCAGCATCAGCCCATGGGGTGACATTTAAAACTTCAGATGGGCAGGCGCCGGCTAAGTGGCAAGCCTGAATATTGCGCACAGTGTCGCCGCAGGCCTCGCGACTGGTGAGGCCAACCGAAGCAATTTCACGCAGTAACTCAGGAACGCGTTGCAACTGCACATAATGGAATTGAACGGCTTGGCGCGTGGTGAGATGTCCCCAACCACGTGAGTACTCATCGGCAATTGACGCAAAGCGATCAAGTTGTTGCGCAGTGATTGTTCCGAATGGGGCTTTGATGCGGATCATTTGATTGAATCCGCCTTGACGTTGTCCGTAGATGCCGTTGTTCAATCGGAAAACGCGAAAAACATCTTCATCAAGTTCGCCACTTAAAAAGCGCGCCAGTTGTTCTTCGAATTTTGCGATATCGGCAGCCGCTTCGGGATCAATGTCGATGGTGAAACCATCTTCAGAGAACGAAACATCAAGAGATTCGGGAAGGATTTCAGTCATGGGGTGCACCTGAATTGCTGCCGACTGCGAAAGCAGTCATTTGGGGGAGCAGCAATTCCTGAGTAAGTAGGTCATAATTTACATGAACTGAACCCAATTGTCGACCGAATCGGTCAAGAATTGATTGCGTTGTTGGGCTGCTTAGGAGCCTTGGAGTAACTCGGCCACACGGAAAGCCAAATCAAGCGACTGGCGGGCATTGAGGCGGGGATCGCACATGGTCTCGTAGCGGTCACCCAGATGCTCATCGAGGATTTCTTCGGCGCCACCCAAACATTCGGTCACGTCATCGCCGGTTAACTCGATATGGACGCCCCCAGGCCAAGTGCCCTCGGCCTTATGGGCTGCGAAGAAGCCGGCGATCTCACGCAGGACATCGTCGAAATGACGGGTCTTACGACCGCTCGGCGCAGTGAAGGTGTTGGCATGCATTGGATCGCAGGCCCAGATCACGGGATGACCGGCATCACGAGTGGCGGCGAGCAGAGGACGCAAACCTTCTTCGATTTTGTCGGCGCCCATGCGCGTGATGAGAGTGAGGCGACCAGGGACGCGATCGGGATTGAGTGCTTCACAAAGAGCCAACACATCATCGACTGACATTGAAGGTCCAACTTTGCATCCGACTGGATTGCCGACGCCGGAAAGAAAATGAATATGCGCACCGTCGAGTTGGCGAGTGCGTTCGCCGATCCACAACATATGGGCGCTGCAGTCGTACCACTGACCAGTGATTGAATCTTGACGCGTTAACGCTTCTTCGTATTCGAGAATTAACGCTTCATGACTGGTGGTGATATCAACCGTATGCAATTGCGGTGCTGTTTGCGATGAAATTCCGCAAGCACTCATGAATTGCAAAGCGCGATCGATTCCGTGCGCAACTTCTTCGTAGCGTTGACCTTCAGCACTGGTGGCCACGAACTCTTGATTCCATGCGTGCACGCGCGAAAGGTCTGCAAAACCGCCCTTAGTGAATGCGCGCACCAAATTAAGAGTGGCGGCTGATTGTTGGTACGCCACGATGAGACGTTCCGGGTCGGCAACGCGCGCCGATGCGGTGAAATCAATATCGTTCACCATATGGCCGCGGAATGAAGGCAACTCAACGCCATCAATTGTTTCGGTATCGGCGCTGCGCGGCTTTGCGAATTGACCGGCGATACGTCCAACTTTCACCACGGGAACACCGGATGAATACATAAGGACAACAGCCATTTGCAGAATGACTTTTAACTTGTCGCGAATCGCATCGGCTTTAAAAGCATCAAACGATTCGGCGCAATCACCAGCTTGTAAAAGGAATGCTTCGCCACGCGCTACACGGGCAAGATCGGCAGTGAGGTTGCGCGCTTCTCCGGCAAAGACCAACGGGGGCATGGCCGCCAAGCGCTGCTCTACATCTTGCAGGGCAGCACTATCGGGCCATTGCGGTTGCTGAGCAGCCGTCAGCGATCGCCAAGAGGAAGGAGTCCAATTCACAGGCGTTAAGAATGGTAGAGAGCGCTAGTTATCGCAAAGCGAGTTTTTTGCGAGCGTCAATACAGCGCTTAAAGGCCAATTTCGATGACGTCGGCGGCCTTTTCACGAACCAAGTTCATGGAGCGCTTTACGAGGCGACGAGCGGCTTCGGCTGTGACACCCAGTTCGTCGCCAACCTCACGGTAGGAACGACGGCGACCATCTTGCAGGCCATAACGCTGTTCGACAGCACGGCGAGCACGGGGATCGAGGACGCCAAGCAGCGAACCAATCATTTCGTGGTCGAACTGTTCCATCACAACATCTTCCGGAGTGGGAAGGGTGTCGGGAATGATGTCGACTAACTCGTTGGAATCGTCTTCACCAATGGTGCGATCAAGTGATGTCGGCGTGGTGAGGCGATGCAACAGAGCGTGTTCTGAATCGAGTTCGTCGCCGTTGCCAGAAACCTGACGCAATGCGGCGCGCAGTGAAGCTGATTTATCTCCGGGCAAACGAACAAGCGACGCCTTTTGATCAAGTGCGCGACCGATTGCTTGACGAATCCAGAAAGTTGCATAGGTGGAGAACTTGAAACCTTTACGCCAGTCGAATTTGTCAACGGCATGTTCTAAACCGA
>CAYOHV010000009.1:0-20716 GCA_964403825.1 uncultured Bifidobacterium sp.
TATCCGAATCAAGTTGCCATGCCAATTGATCATCATCGAGATTGACCTTAATTACCTGGTCAATAGCGTCGCAGAGTTTTTCATCCTCAACGGGAACGAGGGCTTCCACGCGATCATCTAAGTTGCGCGGCATTAAATCCGCTGAACCTATATAACGAACCGGTAAGCCATTATCGCCATGAGCAAAACAATAAATACGAGAATGCTCTAAGTACTTGCCAACGATTGAGCGCACACGAATATTTTCCGAAAGGCCCGGAACTCCCGGACGCAAACAGCAAATTCCACGCACGATGAGATCTATAGAAACGCCCGCTTTCGATGCGGCATAAAGCGCATCAATAATTTTGGCGTCTACCAAACTGTTCATCTTTAAAACAATGCGACCGTCACGACCGTAATTCATTTCATTTTCAATTAATGACGTAATTCCCGAACGTGTCGTGGAAGGCGAAACAAGCAATTTCGTAAATTGCGGCTCGCGAGCAAAACCGGTGAGCAAATTAAAGAGTTGGGTGAGATCAGCGCCGACTGCGTCATCGGCGGTGAACAAACTCAAGTCTTCATAAAGTCGCGCCGTTTTGGGGTTGTAGTTACCGGTGCCGATATGGCAGTAGCGGCGAATTCCTTCAGTTTCTTGCCGCACGACCAATGTGGTTTTGGTGTGGATTTTCAAACCCATTAATCCGTACACCACATGGACGCCGGCTTTTTCTAACTCACGAGCCCAGCCGATGTTCTTTTTTTCATCGAAACGAGCTTTCAGTTCAACCAGCGCGGCAACTTGTTTGCCCCGTTCGGCCGCTCGTACCAGCGATTGAATAATCGAAGTGTCAGACGATGTGCGATACAGCGTCAGTTTGATAGCCAAAACATTGGGATCATTGGACGCCTGACGAATGAATTCTTCAACCGAGGAAGAAAACGATTCATACGGGTGATGAAGTAAAACATCGCCGGAGCGAATAACCGAGAAAATATCGACCGGTTCATCGGGGTCGGGACTGGCAAGTCGTGACTGCGTAACCGGCGTCCACGATTCATCTTTAAGTTCTGGGCGATCGAGTGCATGCACTGCCCATAGCCCACTTAGATCCAATGGTGCGGCGGAACGATAAATATCGTCGGGATGTAAATCGAGTTCGTCGACGAGAAATTCGAGCGTCTCGTCATCCATCGTTTCGGCAATTTCTAAACGCACCGCTTTACCAAAACGCCGGCGGCGTAATTCATGTTCGATCGTGGCCAACAAATCATCGGCCTCTTCTTCTTCTAAAACGAGATCGGCGTTACGAGTGACGCGAAATGCGTGCACAGCACCGGTTTCCATTCCCGGAAACAACTCATCGAGATGCGCGGCGATTATCTGTTCCAGCGGAACAAAGCGCTCGCCGTCGGGCATAACGACAAATCGGGGCAGAAGGTTCGGAACTTTTACCCGGGCGAAACGACGATCACCACTTAATGGATTACGAACATCGATCGCCAAATTCAACGAGAGATCAGAGATATAGGGAAAAGGATGTCCCGGATCAACCGCAAGCGGAGTTAGTACCGGAAAAATCTGATCATCGAAAACCGTGTCGAGATATTTACGATCGTCTTCGTCTAAGTCTTCGTATTGCGAGAAAACAATTCCTTTGGCCGCCAAGGCCGGAATTAATTCGTTGAGGAAAATCCCTTCGGCATGGTGAGTTAAACCAACAACACGCTCGTGAATTTCGCGTAATTGTTGTTTGGCCGTGCGACCGTCAGGTGCTCGTTTTGTGATTCCGGCATCAACTCGTTGTTTGAGACCAGCGACGCGCACTTGAAAAAACTCGTCAAGATTTTGCGTGAAGATCGCCAGAAACTTGGCGCGTTCCAAAAGAGGCGTATCGGTAACACAACTTAAAGAAAGAACGCGCTCGTTGAAATCCAACCAAGAAAGTTCGCGATTTAAATATCGCTCCGGAGAATCGGCGAGTTCAGCAGGTGTGAGATGCACGACCGGCTGAGGAACTCCAAGTTGCCGCACTTCTCCGCCCATATGCAGCCGTTACTCTTCGGGAACGCCGAGATCCCATTCAAGGATGAGATTTTCACGCTCCGCATCGCGAGCGACCCGCTCACGATTACGACGGAACTGCGGATCGTGCGGAGGAAGTAATAAAAGTCGCGCCATCACACGGGCACGGAATTCGTCAATCAATCCCCGCACCTCAGATTCACCGCGAACTTCCCAATGGGGAGCTACCGGTCCGAGGTACACCACTTGGACAAAGCCCCGTGGTGGTTGGTTGGTTTCGACTTCAGTCACTGACATTTGCTGTATTCCTTCGCCGGCAGGGGCCAAATCCTACCGAAAAAGGCTCAAAATGGCCTAACCCGTTTCCTTACACGAGTTTTCGCCCCTATTCCGTACCGTGCCCGTCATGGAAACCACCTCTAGCCCCACAGCGACATCTGATTCCGATTCATTCCAGGCGGATACCCCCACCGATTGGATGAGCCATGGCAATTGTCGCCATGAACCCCCCTCAACCTTCTTTCCCTCTGATGGTGTCGGCGTCGAAAACGCCAAGAAGATCTGCGCCACCTGCCCGGTGATCGAAGAATGTTTGAGTTATGCCTTAGATAACCGCATCGATCACGGTGTTTGGGGCGGCACCTCTGAACGTCAACGTCGACGCATTTTGCGTAGCCGTCGTTCGGTGGCGAGTTCGCTGAAAAACCACTAACTCTTTGCACGACGCAAAAAATCGGCAAGGATCATTTCGTGCTCGAATGCGTCGTCAATATCAGTGAAGGTCGCGATCGCCAGAAACTCGAACTTTTGCGTCAAGTGTGCGAGCGCAATCTGCTCGACGTGCACACTGACGCTGATCACAATCGCAGTGTCTTTACGTTGATTGGCACGAAAGCGCCGCGCCGCTTGGCCGAAGCCGCAGTGCAACATCTCTCACTTTCTCAACATCAAGGTGTTCATCCCCGCATTGGTGTTGTTGATGTCGTTCCATTCGTTCCGCTGGGAACAAGCACCATGCACGATGCCCAAGTTGCGCGTGACGAATTTGCACAATGGTTTGCCGAAACTTTCGCTGTACCGGTTTTTCTTTATGGCCCGGAACGCACACTGCCAACCATTCGGCGCGATGCATTCACCGCTCTGCAACCGCAATACGGGCCTTCACAACCTCATGTAACCGCCGGGGCAGCCGCCGTAGGTTGTCGTCCCATCCTTGTCGCGTGGAATATTTGGTTAACCGATGCCGATCTTTCGCTAGCGAAAGAATTAGCGAAATCACTGCGTAACGAACACTTGCGCACACTTGGACTTCAAGTCGGTGCGCTCACCCAAGTTTCCATGAATGTCATCGCACCCGATGAAATTGATTTCCTCGCCGTGCACGATGCCATTGCGCGCCAAACACGAATTGAACGTTGTGAACTCGTGGGACTCGCACCCGACGATGTCATTGCTCGTTACACCGCCGATCAACAGCAAATGCTGGATCTATTGCCGAGTTCCGGAATAGTCGCCCGCCTCGCGGAGCGGGGTATCGACGAAACCGATTAAGCAGTGCCGGTGCGAGCCGGTGCTTGAGCACGAGCCAACGCACGCTGACGACGAATACGGCGACGCTCACGCTCGCTCATTCCGCCCCAGATGCCGAACTTCTCGCCATTAGCGAGGGCGTATTCAAGGCATTCATCGCGGACAACACAGCCGCGGCACACTTCTTTGGCTTCGCGGGTGGAAGCACCACGCTCGGGGAAGAACAGATCCGGATCGACGCCCAAGCAATTGGCCAAGTCTTGCCATGCTTTGTCTTCAGTCAACATTGCGCTCAGTTCGTCCATTTCCCCGCTAACCCCGTTTTCGTAAGAACTTGCGACCGTGTAATTACAACGACGTGATTTTGCCCCTACTTCTGCGGAGCGGTCAAGCGGGATTGGGGTGAAAACGAGTCAAAATAAGCCAAAAGAACGAAAAAAGAGGACAAAAACCCCAATTTTTCAGGGTTTTTTGTCCTCCTCTTCGTATCGAAGAAAGTTCAAATAATTCCGAAATTCTCCCGAAGGTCATCGGCGGAATTCAATGAACCGGCTGGCTATTCAGCCATTCTCCCTCGATCGGAAAACCGGCGAGCAGCGTTCCTTGATCCGGCGCTTAAAGAGCGGCGGCAGCGCCTGCGATCACAAGCAGGCCGGCACCAATTAGCGCACCACCGGTAGCGCCAGTGATTGTGTAGAACCGCTTATCGCTGGTTCCAAAGATTTCACCTGCCGCGATGGCCGCCAGTTCTTCCTCGGAAATTTTGGTGGATGACTTTTCCATAAAGGCTTCACGAATTTCTTCGGGAGTGGCGTCAAAACCACGGGCACGTACTTCGGCAAACACCTTTTCGGAATCCTTCGCCAATGCAGACAAGTCTTTACTTAATTCGGGATCGTTGATGGTCGCTTCGATAAATCGAGATGCTTCGGCTTCGCTCATAAGAGCCTCCTTAATCAGTTTTTGAGGAGCGTTGCCGCGCCAGACGCGCCGCAACTGCTGTTCATTTCGAATTCAGGAATTGAACTCACCGCTGAAGTTAATGAACAGAGTTCAGGGGTAGAAATAATTGATTGCCTTGGAATACGAAAAGGCATTGGCAATTATCCAGCGCGGCGTCCCCGCAACATCTGCCGCTTGTTTTCGATGAAATCGACCAGAACAAAATCGCCCAATGTCTCGGGTGTGGTGAAGAACGCTCGCCCACCGTTGAGTTCGGTCATCTTGGCCACGAATCCGCGCAGACGGGGATCAGGATCCAACATGAACGTATTGATACGAATGTTGTCGCGCGTACATAAATTCACTTCGCGCAATGTCGCATCGACAATTGCTTGGGTTGGCGGGTATTGGAACTCCACTCGCCCACTCGGTGTCACCCAGGCGGTCGGTTCGCCGTCGGTAATCATGATGATTTGTTTGGTGCCTGATTGACGTGACAACAAACGACGGGCAATTGAAAAACCGTGATGCATATTGGTTCCGTAAACGAAATCCCATGAAACTTCAGGAAGTTCTTCGGGCTTTAATTCCCGAGCCGATTCGCTAAAGCCCACGATTCCTAAATAATCACGCGGGAACTTCGACGTAATTAACGCATGCAACGCCATCGTTACTTTTTTGGCCGGCAAAAAGTTGTCCCGCATTGGCATCGACAACGAAAGATCCACCATCAAAACCGTGCTCGAACGAACCAAATGTTCGGTGCGTTCAACTTCAAAATCTTCCGGTAGAAGATTGACTGGCGTTCCCCCACCCGTTCGTTGAATGGCGTTGCGAACCGTGCGGCCAATATCCAAGTTGAACGGATCGCCAAATTCATAAGGCTTGGTGGAGTAATCGCGTTCATGACCAATACCAATACGAGAAACCTCGTGTTGGCCGGCTTTATCCATATCTAACTTGCGGAAAAGTTCATCAAGCGCGTTTTGACCTAACTGACGAATTCCCCGCGGCGTGAGTTCGAGACGGCCCTCTTTGTTTTCAACGAGACCCGACTCTTCCAAACGCTTGGCCAATTTCGACATGGCATCAAGTGACTTGGCGGCATCATCACCTAACAAGCGGCGTGCGCGATCTAAATCAACTTCCGCCAAAGCGCCAGGATTTGTGGCGCCTTTTAACAAGTTTTCTAATTGATCAATATCGCCAAGTTCTTGCAGTAGTTGGTTTGCTTCACCCATCGATAACGGATCGGAACCAGAAAAGTCATAGCGGCGATTCCAATTCATATCGGGAAACATCTGCGCAAGATTTTGACCAAGCTGATCCATCTGCCAACGCAGATCCATATCTTCCAGCAATTGATCCGAAAGTGCTTGCATTTGCGCACGTTGTTCCGGCGTCATGGAATTCAACATCGCCTGCGCGGCGGCCATGCGTTGCGCCATGATTTCTAAAAGTTCATCAAGGTTCTGCGGATTTTCCGGGAAGAAATCACCGAATCGTTCCATGAAGCCGTCGAAGTCAGGCTCTTCACCGCGTTGGCGCGCCTCAAGCATTTGATTGAGTTCGGCGAACATATCTTTCATACGCGCCATGTCTTCGGGAGAGAGATTTTCAACCGCTCCCGACATTTGATCCACGTATTGCTGCATTAACTGTTCGCGCAGTCGATCAATTAACTCGTCAAACTTTTCCCGCGCTTCTGAAGAAGTGAAATCATAATTTTGTAAATCGCGGACCATGCCGGCGAGATCCGGTGAAAGCAGATCGAGATTGGCGTGCCGTTCGGCCGCAACTTCTTCTGTAAGTTCCTGGCGACGCGCATCTCCGCTTTGTCGCGCTTCTTCGGTCATCTCATCAATGGCGTCGCGTTCCGTTTCGATAACTTCACGTAGTTCACGAGCAATATCGTCGTAAACGCCACCAAGATCATGAGATTCGAGCGCTTCACGACGCTTTTTGCGTAACTCTTCCAACATCTCGCGCAAACCTTGTAAACGTTCGCCGTCGTCATTGGTGAAGCCGGATTGCATCATGCGGCGTAACGCTGCGTTTAAATCGCCGTGATAGAGAAGATCATCAGTGAGTTCGCTAAAAATGTCGGTGGCATCGAGATCAAACCCGACTTGTGTGCCATCCCAGCGGGAATAGCGAAAACGATTGGCTTTCGACATGCCTGAACCGTACCGTCATTGTTCACGATATGGCTGACGAATCCGCAAAATCCTCTTCGCAACTCGCCGAGCGTGGCGTAGCGCTCACTGCCAGTGGGGCATTTGGCGTCTCCGTCACCAGTGATTGGTCGCGATGGGAAGCAACTGGCCGATTGCCACAAAGCGCCGATGGTGCCGGTTTTGCCGTTGATTTCGCCAGCGATATCCAATTGTTTTCTCAAATCGGGGCCAACGCGCTGCGCCTCACAATTGATTGGTCTCGCCTCGAACCCAAAAAAGGGGTTTGGGATGATGACGTGGTCGATCTTTATGGCGAGATTTTGCGCGCCGCCAAACAAAACAACATTGCCGTCTGGGCGGTACTGCATGACGGTCCGCTACCTGGATGGTTTAGCGACGATGAGCGCGGTTTTACCAATGACGATGCGGTCAATCTGACATGGCCCCGCCATGTCGATCGCGTGGCCGAAACATTTGGTGACGCCGTTTCCGCCTGGGTGCCGGTTATGGATCCATTTACGCGCGCCCAGCAAAGTTTTCTCTTAGCCAATCGCCCTCCCGGAATCATCGATCAAGAAAAATTCCTCAATCAACTATTCCAACTTCATTTGGCTTCATTTGCAGCGTTACGACTTTTGAAAAGTGGCGATCCAAAAGTTGTGTGTTGTCTCGATCTTTGTTCGACGCATCCCGCCACGCGTACCCGTCAGCCCGAAGAACGAGAACTCGCGCAGAAGAACGCCGAATTTATCGATCGACTTCGTTTCGGCATCTGGCGACGGGCACTCCTTGATGGCGTTCTTTCCATTCCATATCTCGCCGAAAAAGAAATTGATGGATTAGCCGGTGCATACGATTTGATTGGTTTCACTTCGCGCGGATCTCAATCGATCTTCGCTGATAATTCTTTTGCCGCCTATCCAACAAATCAACCAGTGGCCGATGATGACAACGCTCCTTGGGCGACGGGAATAGCCAATGACATTCGTCTTTTACAAGAAACATTTGGCAAACGTTCATTGGCGCTTTTAGGCACCGGTGTGGTCGCCGCCAACGATGAATGGCGTTCCGAACATTTCTACGAAACGGTGGCGGTCACAAAAGAGGCGAAAAACGATGGCATCGATATTGCCGCCGGCTTTTGGGAATCGGGAATTGACAGTTGGACACCGGAATGTGGCTTGGAAATTCCCGACGGAATAATCGATCGCAACCGCAATCCGCGCCTGAGTGCCCGCGCCATGCTTGAGTGGTGAGCGCTATGAGTGAATCTTCTGCTGATGCCCAAACACTTGCGAAAGAACGGGCCGGACGTCATGCAGCGTCCTATGTCGAAAACGGAATGAAAGTTGGCCTCGGCACCGGTTCGACGGCGTACTGGATGATCCAAGAATTAGGCGATCGCCAACTCGACATTGTTTGCACAGCCACTTCGCTGCAATCACATGAATTAGCGGAGTCACTCGGGTTGCGCGTCGTGGCGCCCGATGAAATTGGCGAACTCGATATCTGTATCGATGGCGCTGATGAAGTTGATCCACATTTCAATCTCACCAAAGGCGGCGGCGGTGCACATTGCCGAGAAAAAATCATCGCCATGATGGCGCCGCGTTTTGTCATCGTTGTTGATGAATCAAAACTCGTTCCTGCTCTCGGTCCATTTGGGACGCCTTTAGAAGTTTTAGATTTCGCTCCCAAAGTGGTTGCACAATCAGTGCGAGATTTGGGCGCCACCGAAATTCGTGTACGCGAAAAGCGCACCGATAATGGCAACTTGATCATGGATGCGTTCTTCGGATTGATTGAAAATCCACCGGCCCGCGCCGAACAACTCGAACGAATTCCAGGCATCGTCGAACACGGAATCTTCCGTGGATCAATGGTGGAACGAGTTGTAGTCGCCGGCCCAAATGGTGTGCGCGAATTAGTTAACGAAGACCGTTAACGACTGCGATATTGCGCACGCGGTCCAACGGAGTCTTTGTTCAATCGCTTGGAAAGGTGCAGACCTTCCAAGATGAACTCAACAGCGCTGGCGATCATTGCCGGCGTGGGTTCTGAACTTCCTGCGTTTACAAGATCAGATTTCACAATGGCATCAACATGTGGTTTAAGCGCTGCCACTTCAGCCAATAAAGCCACATATTCCGGTGAGGCAACATCTTCTCCGGCGTTGACAATACGAGCTTCGTCGAATGCGTCAACGACTTCGCGCAAGTTCTCGACCGCAACATATTCACGGAACGTTTCCAAAATCGACGCCTTTAACAACTGTTCAACCACCAGCGAATCGCGACCATCTTCAATGGTTTCGATTTCTAATTTTCCGATGGTCGATGCCGCCAACGCTTCTAAATCTGAAACGCGCGGTGAAATGTCGGTTTCACCTTGTTGCAAGCCGCGCCGTGCAGCATTCGCAATCAAAGTCTCAAAGTTCGCCACCGTTAAACGAACCGAAACTCCGGATCGTTGATTGATATGCGGACTACGACGCGCCAGTTGCGAGAAGTTCGCCACAATCTCTGCCATATAACGCGGCAAATGAACATTGATGCCGGGCGCAGCCAGCGGATTCATTTCTTGCAGGGCAATCGTTACTTCGGTATCAACATCTAACGGATAGTGCGTGCGAATTTGCGAACCAAAACGATCCTTAAGCGGCGTAATAATGCGACCGCGGTTGGTGTAATCGTCGGGGTTGGCCGAAGCGAAAAGTAAAACGTCAAGCGGAAGTCGCAGTTTGAAACCGCGAATTTGCACATCACGTTCTTCGAGAACGTTTAACAGACCCACTTGAATACGTTCGGCTAAATCGGGAAGTTCGTTGATGGCAAAAATGCCGCGGTTCGTGCGCGGAACTAAACCAAAGTGAATTGTCTCTTCATTCGAAAGGTAATTGCCTTCAGCAATTTTGATGGGGTCAACTTCGCCAATGAGATCGGCAATTGATGTATCGGGTGTCGCCAACTTTTCCGAATAACGATCATCACGATGCACCCACGCAATCGGAGTGGCATCGCCTAACTCGGCCACCAGCGCGCGGGCCGCTTTTGAAATCGGAAAATAAGGATCGTCATTGATTTCCGATCCTTCAACAATCGGCATCCATTCATCGAGCAAATCGGTAAGCGAACGGATCATGCGGGTTTTCGCCTGACCACGTTCTCCCAAAAAAATCACGTCATGGCCAGCAAGGATGGCGTTCTCTAGTTGCGGCAGGACAGTGTCTTCGTAGCCGAGCACATTTTCGACCAGCGGCTCCCCCGCCATGATGCGAGCGATGGCGTTGGTACGCAGTTCTTCCTTCACGGGCCGGCTTTGCCAACCTGAGGCCCGCAGGGCACCCAAAGTTGTTGGCTTCTGATCAGACATTGAAACCCCAGACATCTCATTTCCGAAACTTCTTCGGAGGCGTTTTTCGCCCGCCTCAACCTATCGCCCACTGCCCGTGCTCGGCCTGCCGAACTCACCGATCGACGGCAATCGGTCACATTTCCGATCCGCTGAGCCTTGGTTCGCCGATTCCGCCGCCTAATGACTAGCGTGAACATCGATATATCAACCATGTCACCGCCACTCGGAAAGGTCTGCCGTGACAGCTACGAAAGAACCCCCGGCGCCGACAAACGAAATTTCGTCGCCGCGGATAGCTAAACCACATACAAGAAGTCCATTTGCTCTCGTCGATATCTATCGATCATCGGTCGGCAAGAAATGGGTGATGGCCATCACTGGTATCGCTCTTATGGGATTTGTCTTATTCCATATGATCGGCAACTTAAAGATGTACATCGGCGCTGAAGATTTCAATCATTACGCCGAGTTCTTAAAAGAGTTGCTCGTACCGATCGTGCCGGCAACCGGTGTCCTTTGGATTTTGCGCCTCGGTCTGTTAGCCGCTTTCGCACTCCATATTCATTCGGCCTATTCATTGACCCGTATGAATCGCAAAGCGCGTCCCGTGCGTTACAAGTCCCCACGCGATTACGTCGCCGTGAACTTCGCAGCACGCACCATGCGCTGGAGCGGCATCATCATTGCATTGTTCTTGATTTGGCATCTCGCCGATCTCACCTGGGGCTGGGTAAACCCCGACTTCATTTATGGCGATGCATACAACAACGTTGTCTCCAGTTTCGAACAACCAGCAATTGCTGCGTTGTACATCGTGGCCAATATCGCACTCGGCATTCACCTCTACCACGGTGGATGGAGCATTTTTCAGAGTCTCGGTTCATTGAGCCCGCGTTTTAACCCACGTCATAACCCATTGCGCCGTGGCTTTGCCTTGGGATTCGCAATTCTCGTGGCCGGCGCAAATATCAGTTTCCCCATCGCGGTCTTGACCGGCGTGGTGGGCAACTAACGAAAGAGCGGAGAACATCATGTCAATCACACTTGATCCAAAAATTCCCGCCGGACCAATTGAAGAACGGTGGACCAGCCACAAGTTCAATATGAAATTGGTGAACCCGGCGAACAAGCGCAAGTTCACTGTCATCGTGGTTGGAACTGGTCTAGCGGGTGCCGCAGCAGCAGCATCACTGGCCGAACTCGGTTACAAAGTGAAGTGCTTCACGTTCCATGATTCACCCCGCCGTGCGCACTCCATTGCTGCACAAGGTGGCATCAATGCCGCAAAGAATTACAAAAACGACGGCGACAGCATTTACCGTTTGTTCTACGACACCGTAAAAGGTGGCGACTTCCGTTCACGTGAATCAAACGTTTACCGCTTGGCTGAAGTAAGCGTTGACATCATCGATCAATGTGTCGCCCAAGGCGTTCCCTTTGCACGTGAATATGGCGGCCTCCTCGACAACCGCTCATTCGGTGGTGCGCAGGTCAGCCGCACCTTCTACGCCCGTGGCCAAACCGGTCAACAGTTGCTTTTAGGCGCTTATCAGGCCCTGATGCAGCAAGTTTCGAACGGCAATGTCGAACTCCACACCAAGACGGAATTAGTCGATGTGGTTGTTAAAGACGGCGTGGCCGTGGGCATCGTCACTCGCGATCTCACCTCCGGCGAAATCAAGGCTTGGTCTGGCCATGCCACCTTGTTGTGCACCGGTGGTTACGGCAACGTCTTCTACTTGTCCACTAACGCGATGAATTCCAATGTCACCGCTGCATGGCGTGCCCATAAGAAGGGTGCGCTTTTCGCCAATCCTTGTTTCACTCAAATTCACCCGACCTGTATTCCCGCAAGCGACGAGTTCCAATCGAAACTCACATTGATGTCAGAGTCGCTGCGTAATGACGGTCGTATTTGGGTACCGAAGAACTTCGATGACAATCGTCCGCCAGATCAAATCCCCGAAGAGGATCGCGATTACTTCTTAGAGCGGAAGTATCCGGCCTTCGGAAACTTGGTCCCCCGCGACGTTGCTTCTCGTAACGCTAAGACCGTTGTTGATGAAGGTCGCGGTGTTGGTCCGTTGAAGAACGGTGTTTACCTCGACTTCAGCGAATCAATCGAACGTCTCGGTTCGGAAACGGTGTTCGAACGTTACGGAAACCTTTTCGATATGTACGAACGCATCACCGATGAGAACCCAATGAAGGTTCCCATGCGTATTTATCCGGCCGTGCATTACACAATGGGTGGCGTATGGGTTGATTACAACCTCATGACCACCGTTCCCGGTTTGTACGCATTGGGTGAAGCAAACTTCTCCGACCACGGTGCGAACCGTCTTGGCGCTTCGGCGTTAATGCAAGGTTTGGCCGATGGTTACTTTGTTGCGCCTTATACCGTCGGTGATTACCTCGCCGGTCTTTTAGGTCAACCCACTGTCGATGTGAACGATCCCGCTTTCACTTCTGCAGTGCAAAACGTGAAAGACCAAATGAATAAGTGGATCTCCATTGGTGGAACCAAGTCACCTGATTACTTCCATCGTGAACTTGGCAAGATCATGTGGGACAACTGCGGTATGGCACGTGAAAAGAATGGTTTGGAAAAAGCCATTAGCGAAATCCGCGCCTTGCGCGAGGAATTCGAAAAGGACGTGCGTGTTCTCGGCAATGCCGACGGCGTCAATCAGTCGTTGGAAAAGGTTGGCCGTATTGCTGACTTCTTCGAACTCGGCGAGTTGATGTGCCGTGACGCATTAATGCGCGAAGAATCATGCGGCGGTCATTTCCGTGTTGAACACCAAACCGAAGATGGCGAGGCCAAGCGTGATGACGAGAACTACTCGTTCGTCGCCGCCTGGGAATGGAATGGCCCCGATACCCCGCAAACGCTCCATAAAGAGCCTTTGACATTTGATTACGTCCACCCCTCTCAGCGCAGTTATAAGTGAGCAAAAGATGAACTTGACACTCAAAGTTTGGCGTCAATCAGGACCAAATGATCCTGGCCATTTCGAGACTTATCAAGCCACCGATGTAAAGGACGAAATGTCCTTTCTCGAAATGCTTGATGTGGTGAACGAAAGCCTGATCGAAAACGGTCGCGAGCCAATCACATTCGACAGTGACTGCCGTGAAGGTATTTGTGGAACTTGCGGCCTGATGATTAACGGTCAAGCCCACGGTCCGCAAAAAGGAACTGCGACCTGCCAGTTGCATATGCGTAAGTTCACCGACGGCGAAACCGTTGTCATCGAACCATGGCGCGCCGCAGCGTTCCCCGTTGTGAAAGACCTGATGGTCGATCGCTCAGCCTTCGATGCTGTTATCGAAGCCGGTGGTTATATCAGCGCCGATACCGGTGGTCCCCGTGATGCCAACGAGATCCTGATTCCGAAAACAGCTGCTGACACCGCAATGGATGCGGCGGCTTGTATCGGCTGTGGTGCTTGCGTGGCCGCGTGTCCTAATGGCGCCGGACAGTTGTTCACCTCGGCGAAGTTGGCTCACCTCAACTTGTTACCGCAGGGTCAGGCCGAACGTTGGAAGCGCACCGAAGACATGGTCGAAACCATGGAGATGTTCTTTGGTTCCTGCACTAACTACGGCGAATGCCAAGAAGCATGCCCGAAGGAAATTTCAATCGAGTTCATCGCCTTGATGAACCGCGATTACGTGCGTTCGAAGTTCAAGAACCGCAAGCTGTTGGGTCAGAAGTAAAAGAAGTACCTCATCGTCATCGACGAAAACCCATTAGGCAGCGTGTTTGCCTTTGGGTTTACGTCGGTGGCGGATGAATTCAAACGCAATTGGTAGAAGCGAAACGGCGATGATTACCAAAATTGCGATTTCTAAATTGTCACCAATTGCAGGGAACGCTCGACCGAGTGTGTATCCCAAAAGGGTGATACCGGCGCCCCATAAAACGCCACCAATGACGTTAAAACGCACGAACGTGCTGTAGTGCATATTGGAAACGCCAGCGACAATTGGTGTGAACGTGCGCACCACGGGAACGAACCGCGCTAACACAATCGACTTCGCACCATGACGAGCAAAGAACTCTTCTGATTTCTCAACGTATTCCGGTTTAAATAATCGAGACTCCGGTCGTTTGAAGAGAGCCGGTCCAACTTTTTTACCGAAGAGATATCCAACTTGATCGCCGGCAATAGCGGCGACAACAACGCCGAGCATCACTAACCAAATATGGCCACCGGCAATTTGAAATGTCTCTTCGCCAATCTTCAATCCATATGTCGCTAAACCAGCGGTGAACAACAGTGAATCGCCCGGTAAAAAGAAACCGATAAGGATGCCGGACTCGGCAAAGACCACTAAAAGAAGTCCGATAAAACCGACTGATTCAAGAAGTTTTTGCGGATCGATACCCACCGCAAAAATGGCACTGATGATTGGCGACATGGATGGACACCCTAGTGGCGCAATCCGCTTCGTTTGGGGACTTTGCTAATAGCCGTCGGCCGGATTCACAACGGAAAGCAGCGGTTCGTTCTGCAAATAGCGGCGCAAATTCTCAACGAACATCTCGTACATCGCCCCAAACGCGCCCGACCAATTCCACGAAACATGGGGGCTGAGCCGTACTTTTGGATGTTGGTACATCCAGTTACCTTCAGGCAGAGGTTCAGGGTCTGTGGCATCGATATCGGCACAAGCAACGATGTCGTTATCGAGGGCACGGCGTAATGCATCGTCAACCACAATTTGACCGCGCGCCACATTGACGAAGTGAACACCCGGTTTCATCGCCGCAAACACTTCGTCATTAAAAAGCCCACGGGTGAGATCGGTGAGCGGCGCCACTAACACCACATGATCGGCATCGCGTACTAATTCGGTTACCGACGACACCATTTGCACTTCGGCAATTTCACTTGGAGTATCGGAAAATCTCATTGCTTTTACATTCATGCCGAATGGCAATGCTCGCTGCGCGATTGCGCGGCCGATTCCACCGAAACCATGCAATGCCAACGTTGCGCCTTGCAGCGACGCGAATGTCGGATTGGGAATATTCCAATTTTTTGGCGGCGCTTCAATGAAGGAGCCCGGCATGCGTTTGGCGTACGACAACATGCACGCCATTACCCATTCCGAAATGGGTACCGCGCTTAACCCACGCGAATTCGTAAGAACACAATGATCATCAAAAAGGTGAAATGGAAATTGATCAATACCAGTGCCAATGAGATGAACCCACTTCACGCCACGGGAAAGAACTTGTTCCAAATTGGGAACGCTCGTGGGAGTTGTTAACAACACTTCGCCATGCACGGAAGGATCGATATCGCCTTCCATGGGAATCGGAATCACTTCAACTTGCTCGAGTAACTCAACAGGAATCTGCAAGTTTTCCAATTTGCCGACATGACTAAGGATGCGAATCATGCTCCGAAAGTAACGGGGTTTGCCGCCATCTGCACGATTGATATGCCGAGCGCGCCCGAAGCCCCCTAAGGTCATGAGGTGGCTGAGTATCTCTCCCCCGAATGGTTTGCCAAGGCCCAAGAAGCCCTCGCCGATCCTGCCATCAACAGCGTGTTGGCCGATTATCAAGAAATTGCCAACGATTTCGTGATTCAGCAATTTCTAACTGATGGTCCGGATTGGTATGTGACGTTCAATGCCGGCGCCATGACCATTTGCGAAGGCGTTGCGCCGAACGCCAATGTCACATTTACTTCTGATCTTGAAACCGCCAAACAAATTCGCAACGGCGAACTCACGGCTCAAGAAGCATTCATTGAAGGCCGTTTACGTATGGGCGGTTCAATCACCGATTTAGTTTCTCATGGAGAACTTTTTGTGGCTCTCGACGGTGCATTGCACTCCATCGAGAGCCACTAAAAAAGTCTTAGATAAGACCTAATTCGCGTACGCCGTCACGCTCTTCGGCTAACTCAGCAGCCGAGATGTCGATACGAGCACGTGAGAAGTCATCGATGTCGAGACCTTGCACAATCGAATATTCGCCGTTGGCACAAGTCACGGGGAACGACGAGATCAAACCTTCCGGAACTCCATACGAACCATCCGACGGAATGGCCATTGAAACCCAGTCACCCTTCGGTGTACCGAGCGCCCATGTGCGCATGTGATCGATAGCAGCATTGGCGGCGGATGCAGCACTTGATAAACCGCGCGCTTCGATAATGGCGGCACCGCGCTGTTGCACGGTCGGAATGAATTCGCCTTCTAACCACGCTTGATCGTTCACTAATGCAGCGGCGTTTTGGCCTTTCACTTCTGCATGGAACAAATCGGGATACTGCGTGGCCGAATGGTTGCCCCAGATAGTCATCTTGGTGACATCGGAAACGGCCGTTGAAGTCTTGGCCGCTAATTGCGCCATCGCACGATTGTGATCAAGACGAGTCATCGCAGTGAAACGTTCGTTGGGAATGTTCTTTGCGTTATTCATTGCAATTAACGCGTTGGTGTTAGCCGGGTTTCCAACCACCAAAATCTTTACGTCTTTCGCGGCGTTGGCGGAAAGTGCTTCACCTTGTGGTTTGAAAATTCCACCATTGGCTTCGAGCAAATCTTTTCGCTCCATACCCTTTGAACGCGGACGTGCACCCACTAAGAGGGCGTAACTCACATCACCAAAAGCAACGTTGGGATCATCAGTGCGCACGATGTCGTGCAACAACGGGAATGCACAATCTTCCAATTCCATTGCCACACCTTTAAGGGCATCCATCGCCGGTGTGATGTCGAGCAATTGCAAGATGACGGGTTGATCCTCGCCCAGCATTTGGCCGCTAGCAATACGGAACAACAGGCTGTAGCCGATCTGACCTGCAGCACCTGTTACGGCAACGCGAACGGGGGTTTTCACGAAATGGCCTCCATACTCAAAAGTTGAACGCCGATGACACTAGACCGAGCCATCGCGGAAACGAAACCGAAGCCAAAAAACAACAAAAAGTTGGGTTTAAAGGGTTCCGTAAGGGAATTTGGCATCCACGCCACCGTCAATGACGAGCGTGCGACCGGTGATATAGGCCGACATATCGGAGGAGAAAAACAGCGCTGCCCCAGCGATATCAGCGGTGGCCCCCATACGGCCAAGCGGCGTATTGGCTGCGTTGGCTGCCCGTTGCTCATCGGTGAAGACCGCGTCCATACGCGGACTCAAAATGGTGCCCGGTGCAATCGCATTGGCGCGCACATTATGCGGTCCTAATTCGACAGCAATCGATTGAATCCACGCCATCAATGCCGCTTTCGCTGCTCCATAGGCCGCGTGCATCGGCGCCGCAGTGAGACCACTTACGGATGCAATAAAGACCATCGTGCCGCCACCGGTGTTGACCATGCGTCGTCCGAATTCTTGGGAAAGTAAAAACGCGTGACGGAAACAAATATCAATTTCCCAATTGAATGTTTCATCGGTCATATCGAGAAGCGATTCCCAACGCGCCATACCGATGATGTCGACTAGGCCGTCAATCGAACCGTTAATGGCTTGCGCATCGGCCGCTAAACGAGCGGCATCTTCGCGCGTGGTGACGTCGCCACTCCAGGCAACTCCACACGGACCAATTTCAGCGGCGATTTCCTGCGCGCGATCGGCATCAACATCAACACAAACAACAGTGGCCGCGCCTGCTTGAGCTAACGCATGCGATGTCATTCGTCCCATGCCTACGCCCGCTCCGGCAACAACAAATGTTTTGCCATCAACGCGTAAGCGAGAAAGAAAATCCGGTACGGGTGAATTGTCGCCGGTGGTCATGCCATCACTACTCCTCCGTTGGGACGCATTACTTGTCCGGTCACAAACCGAGATGCGTCACTAGCCAAATACAACATTGCAAATGTTTGGTCTTCAGGTTCAGCCGTTGTTTGTAAAGGCGATTGCGCCGCCCGTGCTCCTAAAAGAGATGAACGGGCTTGATCGTTGACGGTGCCATCGGGGTTCGTCCAATTTCTTTGCACCATTGGCGTATCGGTGAAGCCAGGCGCAATTGCATTCACACGAATGGTCGGACCAAGTTCCATCGCTGCGCAACGCGTTAGATGAGCAACGCCCGCTTTGGTCATTGCATAAATAGAAAGTGTGGGGGCGGGCATATCTCCACCGGCCGACGAAACGTTGATAATTGAACCGCCGTTGGTCATAGCGCGACCCGCAGCGGCAATTCCCCAATAAGTTCCCCATAAATTCACGCGGGTAATGAACTCAACATCATCAACACTGGCGTCGACGATATTGACGTTGCGGATAACACCGGCAACATTCGCCCAAATATCTAAACGACCAAATTCATCGAGTGCTGCTTTTGCCAGTGCATTTACTTCATCGCGTTCGGCGACGTTTGTCTTTACGACTTTTGCTCGTCCGCCTAATTGCGAAACCATCCGCGCGGTTTCTTCTAAACCTTCAACGCCAACATCGGCCAAAACAACATCGGCGCCGGCTTCGGTAAAAGTGAGAGCGGCTTGTCGGCCAATTCCACCCGCCGCTCCTGTAATCACCGCACACCGGCCGCGTAACGAAAACTGCTCCATGAGATGTTGCGAAAGCAACGGCCGTTCTCCATCTGACGGAGTCATTGAGTTCCCCCTCGATTTGCCCCGCCGAAATCTACAACGAGACGGTCAAAAGCGCCCTATAACCCGGTTGATGAAGGATTTCATTTCCAGAACGCCATCGACTGCTTCCGGAAAAGCCGGATAATTAAAGGGGAAAATATGCGGCATTTCGGGGTACACCGAAAGCGTGGCATCCACGCCGGCACTGACCAATGAATTGGCTAAGGCCAATGAGTCATCGAGCAACACTTCATGATCACCAACCAAAATTTGCACGGGCGGTGAACCGGTCCAATCGGCAAAAAGTGGTGACGCTAAAGGATGTCGCGGGTCAGTGGAACCTAAATATGCAGGAGCGGCTTCGTTGGCCGCGTCACGCGAAAACATTGAGTCGAGTTCGGCGCGCGAATCATATGAAGAAGAACTAACGGTGAGATCCACCCAGGGCGATACCAACATCACACCTGCCGGTAAGACACCATCTTCAATTGCTTGCACCGTTGTTGCACCCGCTAACGCGCCACCGGCGGAATCTCCGGCAATGACAATGCGCGCTACATCTTCACCATCGGCCAAGAGAGATTCCCAGACGGCAAAGCAATCGTTCACTGCCGCGGGGAATGGGTGTTCAGGTGCGAGGCGATAATCGGGCAGGACAATACGCGCGTTAAAGACCGAAGCTAGATGCGAACCGAATGAGCGGTAAGCCAAAGATGACGCAATACGAAAACCACCACCGTGGAACCACAACACAATGGGCGTGTCCGCTGCGGTTGTTGCGGGTCGGCATTCCAAACCACTTACACCGGCGCGCATGAATTCGCGTACCTCTACCCCATTGGCGAGCGGCACTTGCGACATTGCTTCATCGATACGTCGACGCTGTTCAACGACATCGGCAGGAGGGGGCGCCGGACGAGATGCGGCGGCGGATTTAAACGATTCGTATTCGCGACTGGCCATAGGCGCACGATACGCCCAATAAGGCCGCACGTGGGCTCATTGAGAGGGTTTTTTCAAACCTGACCAGTATTGCCGAGCCAACTTCGATACAACTCGGCATAGCGACCATTGGCCGCAACAAGTTCGCTATGCGAACCAACCTCAAGAAGTTTTCCGGCATCGAACACCATCACAATGTCGGCTTGTTCCGCGGTCGAGAGACGGTGCGCAACGCTGACCGTGGTTCGTCCTTCGGCCAATCGCAATAAGGCCGTAGTCAAGGTGCGTTCGGTGCGCGGATCAACTGCACTTGTCGCTTCATCGAGGATCAATAAACCGGGATCGGCAAGTTGCGCGCGAGCTAATGCCACCAACTGGCGTTCGCCGACGCTGAGGCCCTCACCGCGCTCGCCTACTTCGGTTTCAAGCCCTCGTGGTAATCCATCGACCCATTCGGTGAGACCTAATTCGCTGATGGCCCGTTTTACATCGGTCTCCGTCGCCCCGTTTCGGCCCATGGCGATATTGGCGGCCAGCGTCGTATCAAAGAGGAATCCATCTTGGGGCACCATACGAATACGACGAGTACGGGAATCTTTGTCGACATCAGTGAGCGGAATACCACCAATCAATATTTCGCCGGCGGTGGGATCGGCGAGTCGATTTAAAAGTTTGGCGGATGTTGTTTTACCCGAACCAGTTTCACCCCCAATGGCGATTGACGCACCGGCCGGCAATTCCACCGAGACATCATGCAAAACGCGACCGCCAGTGCGATAGGCAAAATCAACAGCGCGTACTGAAATAGAAAGTGGACCGGCGGGTAAATCGCGACCGTTTTCCGGCTCTTGTAAATCAATGGGTGTATCAAGCAAGTCAAGAACTTTTGCCCAACCGGCAATGGCCGTTTGTGTTTGATCAAGAATTTCACCGAGTTCGGCAATTGGTCCGAGAATTAATTGCACAAGGAACAAACACGCCACCAAACTGCCGGCGTTCAGTCCCCAACTTTCACCAAACCAAATTCCGGTCATCGTGACCGATGCCAATGCAATCGCACCGAAGGCATCGCCTAAGGGGAACATGAACGCAAACCAACGGGCGGCGCTGGCTTCCGATTTGTACTGACGCATGATGGCGGTTTCCAGCCGCGCTTTTGCGCGTGGTTGTAAGCCATAGGCGCGAATTGGGCCCG
>CAYOHV010000010.1:0-19962 GCA_964403825.1 uncultured Bifidobacterium sp.
CCACAACAACGTTCAGAGTTGTTGACACGCGTTTCTGACGGCATCAAACAACGTGAAGACGAATTCACTTCACTTATTACAAACGAAGTAGGCGCACCCTATTTCTTCTCCATGTTTGGACAGGTTCTTTCCGCAACCATGGTGTTGGATTCATTCGCACGTCACACACTTGAATTTCCGTTCGAAGAACGTCGTGACGGCGCCATGGGTGGACCGATCATCGTGCGCCGCGAACCAGTTGGTGTTTGCGCCGGCATCATTCCGTGGAACGTGCCGCTCTTCATCACCACTTTGAAAGTTGGCCCGACGCTTGCTTCTGGCTCCACCATTGTTTTGAAGCCCGCACCGGAAACACCACTCGATGCAAATCTTTTCGCCGAAGTATTGATTGAAGCCGGTGTTCCCGCGGGCGTCATCAATATCGTTCCGGCCGATCGCGAAGTTGGTGAACATCTTGTTCGTCATCCTGATATCGACAAGGTGTCATTCACTGGTTCAACAGCTGCTGGTCGCAAGATCGGCGCAATTTGCGGTGAACAACTGAAGCGCTGCACCCTCGAATTAGGTGGAAAGTCAGCCGCCATCATTTGTGATGACGCCAACTTGGACGAAGCCATTCCGGCCATCATCCAAGGCGGACTCATGAACAATGGCCAAGCCTGTGTTGCTCTTACTCGCGTGTTGGCTCCGAACAGCCGTTACGAAGAAGTGAAGCAAGCATTAGCCGCGGCTGTTTCATCACAAATCGCAGGTGACCCCGCGAATCCCGACAACATGTGTGGACCGCTCATTGCTGAGCGTCAGCGTGAACGCGTTGAGGGTTACATCGCTAAGGGCAAGGCTGAAGGCGCAGAAGTTGTTGTCGGTGGCGGTCGCCCCGATATGGCAAAGGGACATTTCGTCTCCCCCACACTTTTCGC
Source organism: uncultured Bifidobacterium sp. (assembly GCA_964403825.1). Taxonomy (GTDB): domain Bacteria; phylum Actinomycetota; class Acidimicrobiia; order Acidimicrobiales; family Acidimicrobilacustridaceae; genus Acidimicrobilacustris. The sequence goes on from CAYOHV010000010.1 coordinate 921, forward strand.
CAACGTCACCAACGACATGACGATTGCCCGCGAAGAAATCTTCGGACCGGTGCTTTCTCTCATTGGTTACGAAACGCTGGAAGATGCCATCGCTATTGCTAATGACAATGATTATGGCTTGGCTGGCGCTTGCTACACCTCCGATATCAATAAGGGAATCGATGTTGCCCGTCGTGTACGCACCGGAACATTTGGTGTGAACACCGCACAAGGAATGGACTTCAACGGTCCGTTCGGCGGCTTCAAGAGCTCTGGCATCGGACGTGAACTTGGTCCGGAAGGCATTGAGGCTTTCTGCGAATACAAGACCATTTCACTGCCTGGTGGCATTGATCTTCCGATCGGTGGCTAAGTCACCGTAACGGAATCTCCGTTAAAAGGCCGGCCTGCGGGCCGGCCTTTTTCGTTCTACGGCATCGTTCGTTATGCGCGCGTTTCGTGCTTAAGAGGTGAAAAGCGGCGGACCGAAAATGTCAATGAGTTCTTCATCATCTCGACGCACGGCACACGAAAGAACTTGCAGTCCGCTTTCGTTTAGAGCCTGCACTAATTGCGAACGATGCGCACTGCTCTCAATCACCTCAGCGTATGAGCCATCAACATGCGCGTCATCCTGATTTTGCCGGTCGTCGAATTGCCAATGCTCAATCGTGACATTGAGATTTTGTTGTGCGGCAAATTGCAAACATTCTTCGCTGAATTCATCGATAGTTGTGCAGATTCCCACCACTCGTATTCCATCAAGCGCCGCCACGATGGCGGACGCTAAAGAAAAATACGGGCTAAAGAAGCGCGGCATAAATAATTGCCGCGGCGAAGAAACCATGCGCGCACACCACGCTTTTAACCATGGATCGTCAACTGCAATGGCGTCATCAATAACTTCAAAACAATCGGCGAAGGCGCGCACCGGATGTAATGGAGTTGCTAGATCGTTCCGCCGCGCTTTAATTACTTCCGTCATGGCGAGTGATTGACTTTCTTCACCTTTCGTTGACGAGGGTGTTGGCCAATCCAGACCAAGAAAATCAAGATGTGCACTTTCGATTTCAATCACCGTGAGATCAGAAAAAAGAACATCGTCACCATCGCAACCGACGGCAATGACCACATCGCTGGAATCTAAAAGTTGATAATCATCAAACTGCAGACCAACAACGCCGCCCCAAAGCGGATGCGATCGCGCAATGGCGCCCACCGATTCAATCGTGGCAAAAACTTTTGCTCCCGTGCGTTGGGCAGCATTCCATACGGCATCGGCGTTTTCGCTACTCCCAAAGCCCGCCACAATGGCCAATGCAACATCGGCAAATTCGGCCCCTAATCGGACCAGACGGTCGTTTTGTTGCAGTTGTAATGCTTGATGAGGTTCGGGCAACACGACAGAAAAATCGCCGCATTCAATTTCAATGGCGCTGGTTTGTCGTCCTAACGACCACGTCGCAATCGCAACCGGAATATCGGCCGGACCAATTTCAATCGGTACCACCGGTTCTCCCGGTGACGAACTAAGTCGTAAGCGACCATCGGAAAAAAGCGCCACGCCAACGGATTTTTTTAGAAACCCATCGGCATCGCAAAACTCTTGAGCCATTTCATTGCTGGAAACAGCAATGGCCTCTAACGGTGACCACGAAAGCGTGGGCGCGCCCGAAGCAACGAAAACTCGTTTTGCTCCCGCCGCTTGTAAACACTCAGCCAGTAAATCCCCGACAGTTTGTGGCATTAGGAATCAAGTAAGAGATGGGCGACGCGACGTCGATGCCAACCAGCGTCACCGAAACTTCCCGCCAGTGCCCATGTTCGCTTCATCCAGAAATGCAGGTCATGTTCGGTGGTGTAGCCGATGGCGCCATGCGTTTGCAGCGCTTTACGGGCTACAAAAGTGCCTGCATCCGAGGCGAAACATTTCGCCATAGAAACATCGCGATCAACAGATTCAGAACCGTTCGCAATCGCGTATGCCGCATTCCATACCAGCGGACGAGCAAATGAAACTTTCAATTCAGCATCGGCTAAGTGATGCTTCACCGCTTGGAAACTGCCAATCGGTACGCCGAATTGTTTGCGGTCGACAACGTAAGCAACCGTCATGGCGATCATTTGTTCAGACAAACCAATCAATTCCGCGCTGGCGGCAACTGCGGCGCGATTGAAGGCTTTAGCAATTGCTGCTTCGGCATTCGTTGCCACAACCTGCGCGTCGGCTTCATCCCAATCAACGCTGAAAATACGTCGAGCACCATCAACTGAATGTTGTTGCGTTAAACGTAACGATTCTCCGGGTACGGCCATCATCGAGTTGCCTTTTTGCACCAATAACAACTGCGCAATATGCGCGTCAGTAACAAATGGTTGACCTTCAAATTGCACCGTCACAATGGCCGATCCATCGGCAATTTGGGGCAGCCATTCGGCGGCGAATGCGTCCGAGGTTGATTCTGCGATGAAAGGTGCCGCCACTGCGACCGTTTCTAAAACCGGTGCCGGCAATGCCACGCGGCCGGCTTCGGTTAACAGCGGCGTTAGGTCGACATCGTTCATGCCTAAACCACCGTGGGCTTCAGGAATGGTCAAACCGATAATGCCCATTTCGGCCAATGCCGCCCACAGTTTTGGATCACGTCCAGTACCGGCGTTATCCCATGCGGCGCGTACAACTTCGGGACCGCACTTTGCGGCTAATAACTCGGCCACCGCATCGCGGAAAAGAAGTTGATCTTCAGTGAAATTGAAATACATCTCGGCCTACTTTCGCGGCAGGCCGAGCACGCGCTCGGCAACCACATTGCGCTGAATTTCATTTGTACCGGCATAAATAGGGCCGGACAATGAAAATTCAAATCCCTTCATCCACGCACCGCCATCAACGGCATCGGGTGACTCTTCAATTAATTCACCTTCGGGCCCTAATAAACGCAGAGCCGTTTCATGTAATTGAACATCGAGTTCCGACCAGAAAATTTTGGTGAGACTGGAGCGAGCACCTTGTGAAACGCCGTTCACTAATCCAGTGACATCGGAAAGTGTGGCTAAGCGATACGCCTCGGCTTCCATCCATGACTGCGCAACCGCGTCACGTAATGAAGGATCGAGCGTGGCTGCCGCTACCGGATCGCCTGCTTTTGCTTTGGCATCTTGTCGCTTCCATAAATCAACTAAACGATCGGCAGCGGCGCAAAAACGACCGGGCGAACGCAATGTCAGACCGCGTTCAGAAGACGTGGTGGCCATCGCCACTCCCCAACCTTCATTAACGCCGCCTAAAACAAGATCGTCACCTACAAAAACATCGTCGAAGAAGACTTCGGCAAAACCTTCATCGCCATCAAGTCGTTCAACACCGCGCACAGTGACACCTTCAGCATCGAGGGGCACCATTAAATACGTCATACCGCTATGGCGTGCCGCCTCGGGATCAGTGCGGAACAAACCGAAAAGCCAATTGCAAAATGCGCCGCGTGTTGTCCAAGTTTTTTGGCCGTTGATTATCCAACCACCAGCAGCGTCGTCACGAGTGGCGCGACTTTTAATACCGGCGAGATCGCTGCCGGCATCCGGTTCAGACCAGCCTTGACACCAAAGATCATCAGCGGAAGCCATACGCGGCAAGAAGCGTGCTTTTTGTTCTTCTGTACCGAATTCGAAAAGTGTGGGCGCCAACAAAAAGATTCCGTTTTGGGTGACGCGTTGCGGACCACCAGCGCGGTAGTACTCCTCTTCAAAAATCAGCCATTCCCATAATGAGGCGCCGCGGCCGCCGTATTCCTCCGGCCATGAGACCACGGCCCATTTATTTTCGAACAGTTTCTTTTCCCATTCGACATGCAGCGCAAAACCTTCAGCGGTATCACCCGAAGGCAAACCTTTTGGCACATTGGCCGTCAGCCATTCGCGGGCTTCCTGGCGAAACTTTTCCTCATCTGGGGTGAAACGAAGGTCCATCGTGCTCTTTCCGTTGGGGTGAACGACGCCTAAGGGCGAATGGTAGGCCAGCAGGGTGGGATTGATGCCATTGAGCAAGAATCTTGAGAATTCTCGCGCAAAACCTGACGGGTCGTCAGGTTTGCCCGTAGACTCATTTCACCCACTCGGCCCTGCCGAATAACTCTACGGAGACCACCATGACTACTACGGCTCCAGACCCCACTTCCGCCGATACCAAGCGCGTGATCCCAAAGTTCGTCAGTGTTGATGATCACGTCATCGAACCGGCGGGTGTTTGGCAAGATCGTTTGCCGGCCAAATACAAAGACATTGGCCCGCGCTTAGAGCGTTTGCGCGTTGACAACTTGCAGTTCAACGGCATGCAGTATTCGTTCGACATTGTTGACGACAATGCCGAAACCGGAAAGTTCGCTGACTTCTGGTGTTATGAAGATTTGCGCGTACCGATGCGTCGCATCATCACTGCAGTTGGTTTTCCGCCCGAAGAACGCACGATGCTTCCGGTTACCTACGAAGAAATGCGTAAAGGATGTTGGGATCAAGCGGCGCGTTTGGCCGATATGGATGCCAATCACACTGAAGCATCACTTTGTTTCCCCACGTTCCCGCGCTTTTGTGGTCAAACATTTACCGAAGCCAAAGATAAAGAACTCGCTTTGTTATGTGTGAAGGCGTACAACGACTGGATGGTTGAAGAATGGTGTGGTGGCGCCGGCGCAGGACGTTTAATTCCGCTCATCATTGTTCCGCTTTGGGATGTTGAACTTGCAGCCGCTGAAGTGCGTCGCAACGCCGCTCGTGGTGTGCGCGCTGTTACCTTCTCAGAAATTCCTCCGTTTTTGGACTTACCTTCAATCCATAGCGGTTACTGGGAACCATTCTTTAAGGCCTGCGCCGAGACTGACACCGTGATCAATATGCATATCGGTTCGTCGTCACGTATGCCGGCAACTTCGGCCGACGCCCCAGCGGGTGTTCAAGCGACATTGAGTTTCAATAACGCCATGGGATCACTGGCCGACTGGATTTTCTCCGGTGTGTTAGTGCGCTATCCCACTTTGAAGTTGGCCTATTCCGAAGGCCAAATGGGATGGATTCCTTACGCTCTCGAACGCGCTGGTTCGGTATGGCGTGAGTTCCGTGGATGGGCATTTGAAAAAGATGCTGTTCCCGAACCGCCGGAGTTCTATTTCCGTCGCCAAGTTTTCGCATGTTTCTTCCGCGACAACTTCGGTCTCAAGAATTTGGAAGATGTCGGCGTCGACAATGTCACGTTCGAAACCGATTATCCGCATAGCGATTCAACTTGGCCGGATACCGAAGAGATTTTCCGCGACATGGTGAAAGATCTCGACGACACCACGGTGTATAAGTTGGCTCGTGGCAATGCGATTCGCATGTTGGGACTTGACCTTAAGTAGCCAGCAAACAACTAACGAGTAGTACAAAAAAAGTGATTAGGCCCAGGCGATAGGTGGTTATCGCCTGGGCCTAAATTTTGCCGCCGTTTAGAGCAATCATCGCCTAACGGCGGCGACGATTGTCGTATCGATCAGCTGCAGGTTTGTGCTTACGCTGCTGCGGCCGCCGCAACGGCTGCGGCCGTCATTACTGCTCCGACGGTGTAGGCCGCGATGGTCTGCGGTGATGCCTTACCGGCGGCGATTTCATGCAATTGCTTTTCGTCGAGAACAACTTCGTTCATGGCCACTAACTCGGTAAACACCTCTTCGGGTGTGCAGTTATAACCGCGTTTTCTTAGTTCGCCCAGAACTCGTTGCGGCATTTCCTTGAACTTTGAGAGCTGAGCTTGGAACTCACTATCACTTTCAAGATCATCCAGGAACCGACGAGCTTCGGATGCGCTCATAGCAACAACCTCAAGCAGCAGCGGCTGCGGCACTGGCGCCGGCGATGATGGCGACGCCACCAACGGTTCCGGCAGCGGCACCGATGACAATCTTGTCGCCAGTCGACAATTTGATACCCGCGGCGATGTCGTTGAGTTCCTTTTCCGAAAGAACATCTTTCATTGATTCAAGCATGGCGAACTTGATCTCTTCCGGCGTACATTTAAAGCCGGACTTCTCAACTTCGGCAAAGACTGCGTTCGGGTTTTCTTGCAGCGATTCGAGTTTGTGGCGAAGATCGCTATCAGTGCTTAATGCTTCAATAAATCGTGTGGCTTCCGCTTCCGACATTTTCTTTCCTTTTGTTTGATGGTTTGTTCTCGTTGTTGAGATTGATCAACAACATTGGCAACGTAATTACTTTGAATTTCTGACGAAAATAATTGATAGTTCGAAAACGAAATTTTTCTCAAAATATTTATCGTCAATTAAAACAAATTAAAAACGAATGACTAAAGACGAATGATTAAAGACTCTTAGTTAATGAGCGTTTCTTAAATTGCTGCTGCCGCCGATGCGACACCGATTACCACCATGCTCGATGCGAACACCGAAATCACAATGGCATCGGATGCTTTCTTTGAAAGACCCGCATTTACTTGATCAAGTTGGTCGTCTTCTAAAAACGGTGAGAGTCGTTCCATCATGGCGAATTTGATTTCTTCGGCGGTACAGGAATAGCCGCGTTCTATTACTTCGAGATATGCCTTTTCGGGCCTATCGCGAAACTCTTCCATAAGGGAACGGAACTCAGCGTCGGTTTCAAGATCATCAAGAAATCGAGTTGCTTCTGCTTCTGACATTTCATTTCTACTTTCGATTGGTGGTTGTGGAACTCGTTGGGCCGAGCTCACAAGAAGGCGAATTTGCCCAGTACTCGCTAGATCGCGGCGGCAGCGGCACTGGCCCCAGCAAGGACAACGATTCCGCCGGCAGTACCAAGACCAATGGCAATGTTTTTCTGATCAGTAACGCCGCCGGCGATTTGCTCAAGCAGTTCTTCACCCATTCCGTCGGAATAACTCTCAAGAAACGCCGCTTTAATTTCTTCGGGTTCGCAGGCAAAACCATGACGTTGCACTTCGGCGAAAAGTGCTTGCGGGTCATCCCGCAAAGTCATGAGTTGTTCAGCGAATTGATCATTACGCTGCAACGTTTCAATGAACCGATCAGCTTCTTTTTCTGACATATCTACTCACTCAAATTTCGTAAGCGCTAATGGCAACCAGCACTTAAGCGGCGGCCACTGACGCCGCGGCGATAGCAACAATGCCGACACCGGCCCATAATCCACCAACGATGGCGCCGGTGGTTTGCTTGCTGATCCCGGCAGCAATTTGTTCCAATTGTTCAGCGGTGAGTGAACCTTCGATGGAAGCCAAAAATTCGTTACGGATCTCTTCTGGAGTGCAATTGAATCCGCGTTCACCGACACGTTTCACTGCGATCTCAGGATGATCAGTTAATGCTTCAAATTCGGCACGCAATGCTTCATCGTTATTGATGGCTTCGATAAATCGAACTGCTTCTGCTTCTGACATTTCATTTCCCTTTGTTTGTAATTACTTTTCCGCCCGTTAGCAGGCGTGATGAAAGTAGAAATTCAAAAAGTAAAAGAGAAATAATGAAATGTTTGAATACGGAAATTTTCCTTAAAGAAAGTTAACTACTCAAATTCCGTTCAATGCCACAGAAAAAATTTACAAAGAATAGAAAAAGGACCGCCAACTAAATGGCGGTCCTTTTCTTTAGCAATGAAATTAAATTGCCGCTGCGGCTGCGGCGCTTGAAACAACAAATTTGGCAGTATCTGTCTTTTTGTTAACACCACCGGCAATTTGCATGAGATCGTTTTCGGAAATTTTCTCATCAAATTTTCCGCTTAATTCAGCCTTGATTTCCTCGGCAGTGCAATCGAATCCGCGTGATTTAATTTCGGCGAAGACTGCATTGGGGTTTTGGCTCATCGATTCGAGTTTCGCCGAAAAGTTTTCATCGGCTTGCAGTGCTTCGATGAATCGAGCTGCTTCTGATGCTGACATGGAATACTCCTTAAATAATTTGTTTCAAAAATTTGATTTAGAACGCGGCCGCCGCGGCACCAACAACGGCAAGACCAGCAACGACACCCATACCAATGGCCATATCGCGGTTCGGGCTATGACCAGCAGCAATTGCCTTCAGATCTTCGTCCGACATGATGTGGCCGTAGTACTCCAGGAATTCAGTCTTGATTTCTTCTGGCGTGCATTGGAATCCACGGGCCTGAATTTCGTGGAACACGGCGCGGGGATTTTCTTTCAATCCGTCGAGCATGTCTGAAAGCCCCTTATCGGTTTGGATTGAATCCATAAAACGGGCGGCTTCTGATTCTGACATCGTTCTTTCCTCATTGAGTTGCGTTAGTGGCGCTCACCGGGTTGAGTCACCGGCCGCTTACATTAACTGAACGAGGTTTAATAAGGGAGTAACACGGCGCGCTAAAAGACGCCATCCTTTGGACGCCTAAACATTGCTATGTCGTAGCCGAAAGACAGATCAGGATTCGACGGCGGCTAAACGTGCATTGGCCCGTGCCAATGTCAGTTCGGCTTCAACATCGTCACCACGAGCAATCGCAGTTTCGGAACGCTCTTTGGCGCGGCGAGCACGATCGGCATTAATTTGCGATGACAATTCGGCAAGATCGGAAAGGATCTTCACATGGCCATTGCTCACTTCAATGAAGCCGCCATGAACTGCTGCTTTTTCGGTGCCGCCATCAGCCAATGAAATTTCGACTGTCCACGTGGCCAACGCACCCACGAAAGGTGCATGGCCATCAAGGAAAGCAATATCGCCGCCGCCCACGGTGCGCGCTCGCACCATGGTGGCTTCACCCGAAAAAAGGGTGCGCTCCGGCGACACCAGTTCAACAGCCAGCATCAGGAGTTGGCCTCGAGTTCACGTGCCTTGGCACGAGCGCTATCGGCATCGCCCACGTTCAAGAATGCTTGTTCGGGCAGATCATCAAGATCGCCGTTCACTAACTGTTCGAACGATTCAACGGTGTCTTCGACGGGAACGAAAATGCCAGGCATACCGGTGAATACTTCAGCAACAAAGAACGGTTGCGAAAGGAAACGTTGCACCTTGCGTGCACGGTCAACGGTGATGCGGTCTTCTTCGGAAAGTTCGTCAAGACCGAGAATGGCGATGATGTCCTGAAGTTCCTTATAACGCTGCAGAACTTCCTGCACACGACGAGCGACATCGTAATGACGTTGTCCCACAATTTCGGGCGCCAAAATTGTTGATGTCGAAGCCAACGGATCCACCGCTGGGTAAATACCGAGCGATGCAATTTGACGTGACAATTCGGTGGTGGCGTCCAAATGGGTAAAGGTGGTGAATGGCGCCGGGTCGGTGTAGTCATCGGCCGGTACGTACACCGCTTGCAGCGATGTAATTGAACGACCACGGGTTGAAGTAATGCGCTCCTGCAACTCACCCATTTCGTCAGCCAATGTCGGCTGATAACCCACCGCTGATGGCATACGACCAAGCAGCGTGGATACTTCAGAACCTGCCTGCACAAAACGGAAGATGTTGTCAACGAACAACAACACGTCCTGATTTTGCACGTCGCGGAAATACTCCGCCATGGTGAGCGCGCTCAGAGCAACGCGCAAACGCACGCCCGGCGGTTCATCCATCTGGCCATAAACAAGAGCGGTCTTGTTAATAACGCCCGACTCTTCCATTTCAATCCAAAGGTCGGTTCCTTCACGGGTGCGTTCACCCACACCGGCGAATACCGACACACCGCCGTGCTGCGAAGCAACACGGTTAATCATTTCTTGAATAAGAACGGTCTTGCCCACACCGGCACCACCGAACAGACCGATCTTGCCACCAGCAAGATACGGAGTGAGGAGGTCGATGACCTTAATGCCGGTCGGGAACACCTGAGCCTTGGGCTCGAGCGAATCGAATGACGGCGGTTCACGATGGATTTCCCAACGCTCTACTGAGGCATCGGTAAGCGGCGAATCAAGCGGCTCACCAATAACGTTGAAAACGTGACCTAACACTGCGTCGCCAACCGGCACGGTGATACCGCGTCCGGTGTTGCGTACAACCGTGCCGCGCTTCAAACCGTCAGTGGGCTTCATGGTGACGACGCGTACACGACTGTCACCAATCTGCTGTGCAACTTCGGAGACGACGACGATGTCCTTACCGTCAACGTTCACCGTCATTTCAAGAGCGGTGTTGATCTCCGGCAAAGCTCCCCGAGGGAATTCGACGTCGACCACCGGTCCGGCGATCGCGACGACTCGGCCGTCTTTGAGTTTTGATGGGTTTTCGGTGACGGTCATCGCTGGACGTGTCTCCTATGTGTGGCGATATCGGATCGTCAATGAATTGACGACGAATGATCGGTTCGGTCGAGGTGGACAGGGAATGCATGTTGTGGTTCGAGATTGGATGGAAGAAGTTCGTCTTTTGAACCCTTATCCGCTGACAGCGCCTCGGCACCGCCAACGATTTCCATAATCTCGGTCGTAATCGCATCTTGACGCGCACGGTTCATAATGCGACTGAGAGTGATCTTTAAATCTTCGGCGTTTTCGGTCGCTGCTTTCATGGCTCGTTGACGAGCAGCATGTTCGGATGCAGAGGCATCCAAAAGCGCCGAGAACAAACGTGATTCAAGATAACGAGGAAGAATTTCGTTGAGAATTCCCGTGGGCGACGGTTCGTATTCGAGATCGGCCGACGGTCCAGCAGTTTCATCTACGGCAGGAGTTTCAAGCGGAAGGAATCGACGCACAACTGCCGATTGCACACCCGCCGACAAAAACTGCGTGTAGGCCAGATCAACCGATGCCAACTCGCCCGATTCATAACGACGACGCACAGTGGCGGCGATATCACGGGCATTGTCATAAATCGGTTGATCAGTAACGCCTTCAAACGAAGCATCAATTGCCATATTGCGGAATTTGAAATGCTTCAAGGCTTTTTTGCCCACGGTGATGAGCATGTAATCAAGGCCTTGAGCGCGTGCATCAGCAATGGCACGTTCCGCTAGACGCAAGACGTTGTTGTTATAACCACCGCACATTCCGCGGTCACTGGTGATGACCACAAACGCCGCGATGCGCGCACCGGGATTATCACGCAGTAACGGATGATCTTTGGCCGCACCTGCGCGCAGCAGATCTTTAATGACGGCGGTGATCTCGTCGCTATACGGGCGTGCCGAAGAGGCCCGATCTTGGGCCTTCACCACACGAGTGGCGGCGATGAGTTCCATGGCGCGCGTGATCTTCTTCGTTGACTCGACGCTCTTAATGCGTCGGCGAAGAATGCGCTCCTGACCTCCAGCCACGACTAGCCCTCTTCTGCCTCGTCGGCGACAACAACAACGGAAGGTGCGAATTCAGCCTTGAAGGCTTTCACCGCAGCGTCAACGGAATCAGGAAGATCGCCGGTGGAACGGATCTCATCGAGAATCGAGCCATAGCGACCGCGCATGAAATCAAGCAGTTCTGATTCGAAACGACGCACATCGGAAACCGGAATGGAATCGAGATAACCATTGGTGCCGGCGTAAATAACGACAACCTGTTCTTCAACCGGCATTGGTGTGTTGAGGTTTTGCTTCAACAATTCGGTCAAGCGGTAACCACGTTCCAACTGTGCGGCTGAAATCTTGTCGAGTTCCGAACCAAAGGTGGCGAACGCTTCCAATTCACGGAACTGAGCGAGATCAAGTTTCAACGTGCCGGAAACTTTCTTCATCGCCTTAATTTGCGCCGCGCTACCTACACGAGAAACGGAGATACCTACGTCAACGGCGGGACGAACACCCGACTTGAAAAGGTCGTCCTGCAAGTAGACCTGACCATCAGTAATGGAAATCACGTTGGTCGGAATGTACGCCGAAACGTCACCCGCTTTGGTTTCGATAACCGGAAGCGCAGTGAGTGAACCAGCGCCGAGATCATCGGACAACTTCGCCGCACGTTCGAGAAGACGGCTATGCAAATAGAACACGTCACCGGGATACGCCTCACGACCTGGCGGACGACGCAGCAACAATGACATTTGGCGATAGGCCTCGGCTTGTTTGGAAAGATCGTCATAAACGATGAGTCCATGTTCGCCGTTGTCCATCCAATGCTGACCGATTGCACAGCCGGCATAAGGAGCAAGGTATTTAAACGGTGCCGGATCAGATGCCGGAGCAACCACCACAACGGTGTATTCCATGGCGCCGTATTCGGTGAGCGTGTTGACGGTTTGCGCAACAGTTGAAGCCTTTTGTCCGACCGCAACATAAATGCACTTCACGCCTAAACCTTTTTGGTTCAGGATGGTGTCGATACAAACCGTGGTCTTACCGGTTTTACGGTCACCAATAACTAATTCACGCTGGCCACGACCAATAGGGGTCATGGCGTCGATCGACTTGATACCGGTTTGGAGTGGTTCATGCACTGGCTTACGACCGGTAATACCAGGAGCCTGAATTTCCATACGACGCATTTGCGCACCAACGATGGGGCCTTTGCCATCGATCGGTTCACCAAGAGCGTTAACGACGCGGCCTAAAAGCGCATCGCCGACGGGCATCGAAAGAATGCGACCAGTGGCACGCACTGGTGATCCTTCTTCTACTGACGATGCTTGTTCCGCATCGCCGAGAATTACCGCACCGATGGAATCTTCATCGAGGTTCAACGCCAAACCGACGGTGCCACCTTCGAATTCCAAAAGTTCGTTAACGCCGACATCGGGAAGACCAGAGACGCGTGCAATACCGTCACCGACCTCAAGCACCCGGCCAACTTGCGTTGACTCCAGTGATGGTTTGTACCCTGCCAAATTCTTTTGCAGAGCGGCGGTGATGTCGCCTGTGTTGATAGTGAGTTCAGCCATTTCAGTTCCTTGCGATCTCAGAACGTCTCACGAAGTTGGGATAAGCGTTGACGAACAGAACCGTCGATAACGGTGTCGCCAATTTGAGTAACTAAACCGCCAAGCACTGTGGGGTCAACATCAACCACCACATCAATTTGCTTGCCAGTCTTCTTTGTTAACGCAGCAGCCAGTCGCGCTTTTTGTTCCTCAGTGAGAGCAACAGCTGAGCGAACCTGCGCAACGACTTTGTCGCCGGTAGCGGCATTGCGTTCTAACAATGCGTCAACAACAGTCGGGAATTCACGTACGCGACCGTTGGTAACAACAGTGGAAACAATTGACACCGTTAACGGGTGCGCTTTGTTTTCTAAAAGATCTTGCACAATTTGTGTGCGTACTGCGGCATCGATTTTTGGATCGGAAAGCGTGTTACGTAACTCGTCGTTTCCTTCGATGGAACGTGAGACACGGAACAATTCGTCGATGACTTCGTTGCCACTTCCTTCGGCACGAATTAACGAAAGGAACGCTTCGGCATAAAGAGAGGAACGATCGCTCATGATCCGGCTCCAACGCTGTTGATGTAGTCGTCAATTAATTGCGACTGCATTGATGAATCAAGGCTGCTGACAACAACTCGCTCAGCGGCACCCAAAGCCAATGAGCCAATTTCTGCTTGCAAATCTGATGACGCTTGCGCTCGAGTTGATTGCGCATCGGCAACACCACGGGCACGAAGTTCAGCGGCATCGGATTGGGCACGAGTAATGATTTGGGCCTTCACCGCTTGAGCATCGTTACGGGCTTCGCTGACGATGCGTTGGCGTTCGGTGTCAGCGTTAGAAATGGATGATTCCACTTCTGCCAACTTGGCCTCGGCGGCTGCACGTGTTTCGGCCGCAGATGAAACTTCGTTACGAATGCGTTCGATACGACCGTTCCACATGGCCACGATTGCGGGGCGACCTTTCCAGGCAACCAACGCAACCACAAGCAAAAACGAAATCGAGCCCCAAATGACTTCATTGATGTCATGAGGAATGATCGTTCCGTTTTTGGCTCCGGCTTCAGCGGCGATAAGTAATGAATTCATCAATCAGTCCTTAGTTCTGCGCCGACTGGACGTATTGCTCGACAACACGAGCATTGGACGAGCGATCAATTGGCTTTTGCACGACCGCCTCGGCCGCACCGATTGCAATATCGGTAATTGCTCCGGTGAGCTCGGCTCGTGCTTGGGCCTTGGCCGCCGCAACTTCCGCAGCCGCTTCGGCCTTCGCCGCAGCCACATCGGCCTCGGCCGCGGTGATCTGCGTGAGACGCTCAGCGTCACCTTCAGCGCGGGCGGCATCGAGAATTGCCGAGGCTTCAGCGCGAGCGCCAGCCAATTCGTTTTCGTACTGCGCCAGTTTCGCCACGCGAGCTTCTTCGGCTGCTTCGGCTGCTGCTAAGTCATCACGAACTTTCGCCTCGCGGGCATCCATAACTTTCGTGATACGCGGCAGCAAGACGAACTTCATGAGCGCCCAAAGCGCGCAGAAGAACACCAGCGCATAAAGCATTTCGCTGACGACGGGAAGGATCGGGTTTTTGGTTTCTTCCGCGATGGCGCCAGCGAGATCCTCACTAGCTGTCTCTGCGAAAACCAAGATCGATGCGAGCACGTTTAACTCCTTGGAGCGTGCGGTGAATTACGAAACGGAAAGGGTGTTTGCTGCGGTGCGATTGCACCGCAGCCTTGCAACACCCGTGACGTGATCAGACGAACTTGAGAAGAATGAAGACCACGAAGCCGATAAGGGCGAGCGCCTCGGTAAAGGCGATACCCAAGAACATGGTGGTACGCACCATGCCGGCTGCTTCTGGCTGACGAGCCATGGCTTGGACGGACTGACCAACGAGGTAGCCAATACCAATACCCGGGCCGAGGGTGGCCAGACCATAAGCCAAACCGGCGTAACCAGCCGCCGTAATGGCTTGTGCTTCTGCCTTCGATGTCGCCTCGTAGGCGACCTGCGCAAGGATGCTCATTTTTCTTGCTCTCCTGTTTTGGGTGTTGCGTTTCCGGCGAGCACCGGTAACGACAGTCGGACGTTCGAAACGGTTGTAACGAACGAGATCAGTGTTCAGCGTGCATCGACGAACCGATGTACACCGAGGCGAGAATCGTGAAGATGTACGCCTGAAGGAAGGCCACCATGATCTCGAAGCCAGTGAGGCCTACGAGCATGACGAACGAGAATGGCAGCACGACGATGAGCAACGACGCTGTGAACAGCGTGATGCACAACACCGAGAACGTCACAAGAAGAATGTGACCTGCCAACATGTTGGCGAACAAACGAACCGCCAGCGAGAACGGTCGCACGATGAACGTGGACAACAACTCAATGGGGATCACCAACGGTAACAACGCCTTCGGCACGCCTGGAGGAGCAACTGCATTCCAGAAGTACTTCGGGCCTTGATGTTTGAGACCAACAGCGATGAAGAAAACCCATGTAATGAGGGCCAGTACTGCTGGGCCTGCCATACGGGCGTTTGCCGGCATATGGAAGAACGGAATCACTTCGAAAATATTCGAAATGAAAATAAAGAAGAACAAACTCACCAAATAGGGCAAGTACTTGAGACCTTCACGGCCAATCGTTTCCATGATGATGCCATCACGCACAAACGAAACTGCCGACTCGACCAAGTTGCGTGAACCACGTGGTGCATTCGTTGCCGGTTCGAGTGTTTTCTTGCGACTAGCAACAAGGAACAACCCAGCAGTTGCCACCAATGCAATGAGATTGATTAAGGCAATCTTGTTGAAGCCGTACCACGAATCTTCTGGTCCAAAAAAGTTTGGCCATTCGACGAGGTTTTCAATGGGCGGGAATTCGAGTCCGAAGATCACTTGGAGGACGACTCCTTGGGAACGGTGGGCTTAAGAGCGGGAAATGCAAGGGAGACAGAGACGTGCTTCATCTCCCAAAAAAGAAGACCTAAATGAGTTGCGATGATCGTGATGCCGAGTGGCACCAATTCGACCCACGATGCGTTGCGCACCAAAAAGATGGCGAGAAACACGATGGAAAGTCGAATGAGATAACCGAACAACGCTGCGGCCATCACCATGCCCGCAGAAATGCGAGCGGCAAAAGCCAGCATCGCCGCCGCGAGCAAAAAGTTCGCTACGACGATGGCAAGACCATAGGCGGTGGAGAGAGCTCCGCTGACACCCCAGATCAAACCGAACAAAACAATAAGCGCGGGACCAACAATGGCCGCTTTTTTGACCATGTCTTTGGCGATTAAAGCTTCGGGCGCCGGACCGTCAACCGACGCGCCGGACGTCATCACTTCGCCCATGGACCGCTCGTTTCGTGAACTTCCATTTCGGAACGGTACGAGTAATACAACTTAATGACGGCGCCAACTAAGCCGATGACCGCGAAGATGATCGTGAAAAGCGGAACGGTATTTAACCAACGATCGATTCCGTAGCCAATAAGGGCCAATAACAAAGGCGAAAACGCGAGTTCGTAACCACCAGTGGTCCGATGCATTTGCTGTGTGATGTCGCGCCGTTGCGATCCCACCGTCATGCCTTCTGTCTGCCGAAACGAATGTTTTGCGAATCGTCGGGGGACGATTCTTTCCGCATGCAATTCGAACCCTCTCGAACCGCTTGTGAATTGCTTCGCAAACTAGGCGCGGTCGGGGTTGTCTGCAACTTTATTGGCCGGTTTTTTATCCACAATTTGTGTGGCTTCTGTCCCATGATCGGCCTCGTCATCATTGGCCGGTGAACTGGGATTTTCGGCGGCGTTTTCCTCGGCCCGTTTGGCCTTACGCCGTCGTTCGTCCCGCACTGTCGGGTGCAAAACCGTAAAAAGAATAAGGAGAATCGCCGCGATGCCGAACGGGGCGATGCCATCGCCGGAACCGGAATAAATCGGCCAGAGCACGAAGCCACTAAGGATGGCAGTCCAGGCCCAAAGAATAAGAACGCTGCGGCGGTGTCCATGACCGAGGCGAAGCAGACGATGATGCAAATGCCCCTTGTCAGCGGTGGCAATACCCGTGCGACTGCGAGCACGGCGCACGATGGCAAAGATCATGTCCACTAACGGAACACCCAAAATGACCACCGGGATGAGCAGTGGCGCAAAGAAGAAGAACGAGCTTCCGGAAAAACCGCGATCGATTCGTCCACCCACAACCATGGTGGATGCCGCCATCAACAAACCTAAAAGCAACGCTCCCCCGTCACCCATGAATATGCGCGCCGGATGAAAGTTATGGGGAAGAAAACCAATACAAATCGCCAACGTCATAACGGCGATTAACGGACCAATATTTCCCGAAGCCAGTAGCCCTTGGTTGGCTAATTCATCGGCATACAAAAAGAACGTTGCTGAAGCAATGGCCACAATGCCGGCCGCTAATCCATCGAGACCGTCAATCAAATTAATGGCGTTGGTAAGAGCTACCACCCAAACAACCGACAACAAATACGACCAATCGGTTGACAAAACAAACACGCCCAAAAATGGAACGCGGAAAAACAAAATTGCGATACCAGAAATAACCAAGATGCTGGCCGCTAAAACAATGCCGGCGATTTTGGCGGGCGCCGAAACATTGCGCACATCATCAACTACTCCCACCAACGTGATGGCTGCAGCCGCTAATAACAAACCGGCAGGTTCAGTACTGCCGGCAAACACCACGTCAAATGAATCGAGTAACCAAGCAGTCAACATTCCTGCAGCAAGACCAATGAACATGGCAATGCCGCCCAATGTTGGTGTTGGGCGTTCATGCACACGTCGTTCATCGGGTAACACCACGGCGCCGATTTTGAACGCCAATTTGCGCACACCAAATAACGACACGAACGTGACCACGGCGACTACCGCGAACACCGCCACATATGCGCCAAACGGCGGCATCGTCGTCTACGCCTCAGCTATACGGCGTGAATTTCGAACAAAGCATGGCTACATCGTCGCGCACTGCCTGCAACTCTGCTTCGCTCTCGCGTCCTCGTAAGGCCCGTGCAATAAATTCAGCAATAGCAGCCATTTCTGGCTCTTTCATACCCTGCGTGGTTACTGCCGGCGTTCCAATTCGCACACCCGAGGTAACGAACGGCGAACGAGGATCATCGGGAATGGTGTTCTTATTCAAAGTGATACCGGCCAGATCCAAAACGTTTTGTGCATCTTTGCCAGTGAGATCCGCATCGAATGAACGAAGATCAAGCAACAACAAATGATTATCAGTGCCACCAGAAACTAAGCGGAAACCTTGTTTCGCTAATTGCTCGGCTAACGCTGATGCATTGGCAACAATTTGCGCGGCATACGTGCGAAATTCCGGTTGCATTGCTTCGCGGAACGCCACTGCTTTCGCGGCCACAACATGTTCCAGTGGACCACCCTGTAAGCCAGGGAAAATTGCTTTGTCAATTGCGGCGGCATGTTCGGCTTTCGACAAAATGCAACCACCGCGCGGACCGCGCAATGTTTTATGCGTTGTGAACGTCACAACGTCGGCATACGGAACCGGATTGGGATGAACGCCACCGGCAATGAGACCAGCAATATGCGCGGCATCAAACATGAAATACGCACCGATTTCGTCGGCGATTTCGCGGATCGGCGCGGGATCGATGCTGCGCGGATAGGCCGTTGCACCGGCAATGATCATTTTGGGACGTTCTTTGCGCGCCTTGTCGCGTAACTCATCAAAATCAATGCGTTCATCTGATGGCGTTACTCCATAAGCAATGAAGTTATAGAAGCGACCAGAAATATTGACCGGCGAGCCATGAGTGAGATGGCCGCCGTGATCAAGGCTTAAGCCCATGACCTTGTCGCCTTCTTCCAAAAGCGCCAAATACACACCTAAGTTGGCATTGGCACCGGAATGGGGTTGCACATTGGCATGATCCGCGCCGAACAATGCCTTGACGCGCTCGCGGGCTAAGTCTTCAATCGGATCAACAAATTCGTTACCCCCGTAGTAACGCTTACCGGGATAGCCCTCGCTGTATTTATTGGTCAGCACCGAACCAGTGGCGCGTTGCACCGCGGGTGACGAGAAGTTCTCCGACGCGATGAGTTGCAAGGTGGTGTTCTGACGCTCCAGTTCGGCGTCAATGAAACCGAATACCTCGCGGTCATCATCAGCGGGCCAAGGCATGGCAATCTCCCTTTGGGCAACTCACTCGACACGGCGCCGAGTGCTCCCACTCTACGCGCCGTAGGAATTTTCAT
>CAYOHV010000011.1:0-14081 GCA_964403825.1 uncultured Bifidobacterium sp.
TTGGAACGAGCCGAAAAGCAATGAAACTGAGGGCAAACCCTACTGGTAGCCGAGTCTGGTTAAAGGAGAGGAATAGTTATGCTCGTCATCAAAGAATAATTAAACTAATGTTTTAATGTTTATACAAATTTTTGACGCTAAACCATTCTCACGCAGATTTTGGTTAGGCAGGAAATAGTTGCAACAGCAGGTTTTAGTTTGGAGTCCCTATCGGACGTCCAGCACGTGGCTCGTTAACGTCATTTCAGAAATGACCGAGCGGAGCGGACTACGTTCCGCCATTTGGTATTTGAGCAGTCCCGATAACAACGAGATGAAGATCGAGGACCTCGGCAACATCGACCGGGTGGTGATGAAGGCCCATTACGAGTTGACCTATAGCGACGTAATCATGCTGCAGTCGCTCTTTCCACTCAAGGTTTTCACGTCTCTACGTGAAGGTGACGCTGTCGCCAAGTCATGGTTTCGCATCACACAAGAATCACCGCATTTTGTTCTCACTCTCAATATTCGAGCCATGCGAGAGATCTTGCGAGCGATTAACGACGGCCTCAATACCTCAATCGTTTACGAGTGCGAAGCGCGCCAAGGAAAACTTGACGTATACAAGCGCATCAATGACGAACTTGGAACGTCGCTTTCGGAAAGCGAAATAACTCAGATCGCTGAAGAGTTCGCCCAACAACGTCTTGCAAAGATTGTTGACGAAATGACCAAAGCAAAGGGCCTCACTGCATTTCGCGAAGGCTTTGATCACAAAACCCTCTGGCACCGCAACCACATCCGGTTCCCCGATGAACCAGAACCGGAAATTGAATTTGATAGCGAGATAACGAGACTCATCAACGAACACGATCTTCTATCCGACGCCATAATTCAGGCAACCAACAATCCGACGACGAATGCTCCGGATCTATCAATTGAGATGATGATCGAAATAAGCAGCCAAATTTCTCGCCGCGAGGATCTCGATCGGGAACTTGGCGATCTCAAACGACAAATTGAAAAATCCGGTGGGAATTAAACACCGCGATAGGTGATGTCGTCTCGGCTGCGAGATCCAAGGGTGAAATCGTCTTCAAATTTGAACCTGATCGCCGGATCAAACGGAACGGTGTAGGTCCAATCAAAGGCGCAAACTCGTTTTGCAATTAGCCATTGGCCATTTCGCTTTTCAAAACGATCCACGTAACGCAAGCCCAAAATCATGTCGGTTTTTTCACCAATGTGGTGGGCTTCGCAATAGGTATCGACCTGGGCCATATCCCCTTCAATTCGAATATAAGGATCAGCGATGAAGTGATGCGTCGCCACAAAGAACGGCAGAACATCGCACACCCATTTAGCGAATTCAACACCTGAGCCTCGAAACGAGTTGTGATCATCAAAACCATCGGGGTGATAGCACGATGCCATGGCCTGTTCGTCGAGACGATCAGTCCCCCGCGCTAGACGTTTAATGACATCGGTAATTTCAGCGCGCGCAATAAGTTCGTCAACGTTCATGGTTCCCCCTCGTTGAACTATGAACTTATCGTTTTCACTCTTTCGTTGCCGACCGTTTCGGCCGACACACGATTATCCGCAACAGCTTGTCGGGGAATGCTCGCCCACGATCGTGTTCGTCAGTTGTTCCGCATCTGCGGTCTTTACGTACCACTCCCAGCGAGCACCATCGGGATCGCTCACCCAAGTTTCAACTTTCTCAGCGAAACAACAAATCGTGTCATCGACACCGGTGGTTTCCATTCCGGATGTCCGCAATCGAGCCTCGGCCGCCACCACTTCCTCGGCAGTTTCAGTTTCAACCCCGAGATGATTAAGCGTTCCACCTTCAGGCGCTTCAAAAAGAACGAGTTTTAACGGCGGATCGGCAATAGCGAAGTTTGCATAGCCCGGCTTTATTTTCGCTGGCTCGGTAGCAAACAGTTTTGAATAGAAAGCAATTGCTTCGTCAAGATTTGAGACATTAAGTGCGAGTTGTAAGCGAGACATCGCTACCTCCAAATATTCGACAAGCGCCGATACCTCCACTCTAGAGGTCATACGACAACTTCCGTGCCGGAACTATGAGTCGGCAAGAAGTCGTTTCACTGATTCCGGAATTCCGATTGATTCATTCAGATTTGCAGCCGGCAACGGATCGCCAAACGTCGTCGTTAACGGAAGGACGCCGGCCCAGACATCGGATTCAAGATCGTTCGGATCGTCATTGGGATCGCCGGTGCGGACTTTTGCTGAAGCCTCATCAATTGAAATGGCAATGATCTTTGTTTGGCGCAGTTCCGACGAAGTTGGTGGTCGAACTTCGCTCACGCGGCCCGGCGCAACATGTTCAATGATCGCATTGAGCGCCCTTTCAGTTTCGTTTTCATCGGTGACTAAACGACTTTGGCCAAACACCATCACCGAGCGGTAATTCATAGAACTCCAAAATGTTGAGCGAGCCAATACCACTCCATCAACATGCGTAATCGTGCAACAGACCGACGCACCCTTAGCCAATTGTTTCAACATGCGACTGGCAACTGAGCCGTGAACATACAACTGGTCATCGATACGCGCATGAATGGTGGGGACGACAATCGGGTGGCCGTCTTCATCGGTGAAACCCAAATGACAAATAGGCGCGCTATCGAGCAGTTCATAAATTACGCGGCGTTCATGATTGCCACGATGTGGTTCGCGTCGAAGGCGTGTGCGACTGCCCTCTAAGGATTCACTCATAGTTCTGCCTCACGGTTGAATTTTCGAAAGCCTAGAACTGTTAGCGAACCACAATTCAAATGATTTTCTCGGCAATAGCCACGTGAACCAATTTGTCCGTCGCTCAAGCCAACCGCAGTTGAATTGCGGGTCCATTCTTCTCATATTGCAAAGTCCTCAAAAGCACGGAAAATTCGGCTCAAAAGGATTAGCCATGCTTTCAATGCTCACTATTCGAAAAACGTTTCTCGGAAGCGCGTTTTTTCTTGCCGCAATTCTCTTCACAAGTTGCGGGGGAAATTCAACATCCAAACCAACGGAAGAATCTCCCAGCGTCGCCACACCGGACACGCACGTTAAATCAATGTTCGAAGTCCCATCTGATTTTCCACGTGCCGCTGTTCCATTGCCGGATTTCGAAATGCCATTAGTAAACGTGGAGACAACTAATGACAGCAACGGAAAAATTTGGACGTTGAGTTGGATAAAGGGACCAAGCGGTGAGCCGCGTCTTTCGTCATGTTTGACCTATCACGACGAATTGAAAGCGAAGTTTCCTGAAACCGAAAAGATTGATTCCGATGGCGAAATCATCGGCTTTTACCGCGACGCTCGTTATGAAGTAACAACGGGCTGCAAACCGGGTGCAGGAATGTTGATCACTGTGAAAACGATGGCCGAGTAAGCCGATTCACTTCAAAGAAATATTTAGCCGGCGAACGTCGGAGTAACCGAACACGAAGGCACGTTCACCACACTCGATGCACTTAAACCTCCAACTGATGTTGCCGTGATGGTGTGCTGCCCCGCTTCCACCGAGCAGGGAATTTCATAGGACGCGCTAAACGTTCCGTTCGAAGCGGAAACAACATTTCCAAGCGTGGTTGGAGTTGATGCCATCGTCAATGAAATTGGGTTGGCTGGCCCCCATTGTGTTCCGGTGACGGTAAGCGTGCGACCCGTAAGTGAAGTTGCTACGACTCCACAAGGGGTTACGGCGATGATCGATTCACTTCCCGAAGAGGTCACCGAAATCGTGTTTACTACTCCTCGAGTTCCAATATCAATAACGCTTACCGTGCCCGCATCATTCGCCGTCACCGCAAACTTTCCATCGGGTGTCATCGCAACATCCATGGGGAGATTTCCAACCGCAATGTCTGTTGGATTTTTCGTTCTCGTTGCAATATCAATTGTCGAAACGTCATTATCAAGGCGATTTGTAACGAATGCCGTCGTTCCATCTGTAGTTATTGCAATTCCAAAAGGTGAACCGCCAACGGGAACAGTTGCTAGAGCGAGTCCAGACGCAATTTGAACAAAGGTAACGCTATTGGAATTCTGATTCGTGGTGATCGCTGTTGTTCCATCAGGGGTTATGGCAACATCCCATGGGCTATTGCCAACAGCGACTGTGATGACGGAGGACGAGACGAGATCTATTATCGAAATCGAGTTCGAGGAGTAATTCGCAACCACTAACTTTCCACCATCCGGTGTAAGAGCAAGTCCGGTTGGTTCACTACCGACGGAATAAGTAACGCCAACGAATGTGTTGTTTGCAATATCAAATTTTTTGACTAAGTCATTCACTCCATCGGAGATATACGCGTACCGTCCATCGCGCGTAATTGCCGACCCGCGAGGTCGATCAATTGGCGGCGATGTTGAAATAATCGTGTTCGTTGCGATGTCAATGACATCAACAAGATCCCCAAAATATGACGCTACGACTGCCTTCGTTCCGTCTGGCGTGATGGAAATTGCAATCGGTTGCACCGTTGTCGAAATAGCCGCATTCAAAGTTGACGTGCCCAAATTGATCGTACGATTTTCGTCAGAATTGGAAGTGCTGTAGATCGCAGTTGGCGCACAGGTGATGGCGTTGTTCAAAGGCGGAGTGGCCTCAGCGGGGCTCACTCCAAAGACAAGAGCCGAGGCGATCAGGACTCCGATACTCATGAATGTGAAACCGACATGTGCCCTGCCGTTGATTCTCCGCATCGCGGAAGCGTAGGTCAGCAAATCACGAACTGATGGCTCTTCGGTCTCGAGTTAGTTTTGTCACCCGATATGCCATAACATGTCCGAATTCGACTACATTCGAAAATGAATCAAGTGGATTAGGGCGGAGACAATTGAGGTTCATGAAGGCATTCGCTGTCGTCGTGGGATTACTCGCAGGTTTGATGGCGATTCCATCGGCGCAAGTTGGAGCAGACGTTGTTCCTGGGTACAACGGGCGGATTGCATTTTGGTACCAATCTTCTCAAACGGATTGTCAATCGTTAGCTTCAGTTTCCGCAACGGGAACTGATTTCCAACTTCTTGTTGATTGCAACGACCCCAATCAGCCAGTGGTGAGTGTCGGACATGTTTCTTGGTCACCCGACGGTTCCGAAATCATGATCGCCGCTCAATCGAGAGTGACAAACAACTACGCGTTATGGCGTGTCAGTTCGAGCGGCGGAATTCCCACGGAAGTTTTGGTTGACTCCGGTAGCGGCCCACAACCTGCATGTGAAGTTTGGAATTTGGATTGGGTCACCACTTCTACCGTTGCCTTGATATCTTCCTGCAATCAGCAGTCAAACTTTGGTGTGCTCGACCTGACGACGGGCATGGTGACATGGACATCAATTCCAAGTGATTGCATTTGGACACTCAACGTTGCCGGCGACAACACAACAGTTGTTGCACAAAAGGGTGACAAAACAAGTTTCTGCACGTTCTCAATGAATTCGCCTGCAACGCAAACAACAATTAACCATGCTGGTCAACATGCTTCATGGGTTCCGAATGCGTCAACCGAGATCGTGTACGCCGATACTCAAATCGGAATCGTTCGCTTAGATCTCATCACCGATACATCGACGACACTGGTGGCCGGAACCGGTAAACGATTCCCGCAGGTTTCTCCTGACGGAACAAAACT
This sequence comes from uncultured Bifidobacterium sp., assembly GCA_964403825.1. Taxonomy (GTDB): domain Bacteria; phylum Actinomycetota; class Acidimicrobiia; order Acidimicrobiales; family Acidimicrobilacustridaceae; genus Acidimicrobilacustris. Next base: position 5,642 of record CAYOHV010000011.1, read on the forward strand.
CTCGTATCTCAACGTGCCGCAATCGAACCCAAACCAAGGCCGACTCATCATTGCGAACGCCGATGGAACAAACCCACTTGATGTCTTTACTGCTCTTGGTGTGCCGCTCTATCGAATGGGTTCACCCAAGTGGCATTCATCGCAAAGTGCGCCAACACCGACGCCAACTCCGACACCGGATCAACCGATCGGCCCCGCCTACACCGGTTAGTTCACAATTAAAAATGTGAAGCGCAAGTTCAACTCCAACTTGCAACAACTTTAAATTTCACTTACGAATCGGAAAGTTTGAAGCCGACGCTGCGAACAACTTTGATGACGTTCGGGCCACCGTTTTCACGGATCTTCTTACGAATTCGCGACGCATGGTTATCAACGACATGGTCAGAACCATGGCCGCGGAATGAACCAATGGCATCGATAATTTGTTCGCGGGTGAAAATTCGCTCCGGATTTTCCATTAAAAGCTGCAAAAACTGATATTCCGAATTGGTAAGCATCACGTCTTTCCCATTCACGGAAAAACTGTGTTGGCTTAAGTCCATTTCAAGAACGCCCCACGTGATCACATTGGCACGCGGTGCACGTTGCGATTCCCCACGTTTCATTTGTTGCGTAACTCGTGATGTCAAGATTCTTGGCACGATCGGCTTCGTGACATAGTCATCAGCACCCGCGCCCATCGCCATTGCTTCATCAATCACTTCGTCACGACTTGTAATCATGATGATTGGAACAGTCGATGCTGCACGGATGGAACGACACAACGAAAGACTTTCCACCGGCGCATGCGTTAGGTGAATCAAAACAAGGCTGTAATCGCGCTGTTCGAACAATTCCGCGGCCATTGCTGGTGACGGTGTGTCGTACACAACAAGGCCAGAAAGTTCAAGTAAAAGCCGAACATCTACTCGGTCTTTTTCGTTGTCCTCAACCAGTAGGGCGTTCGGAAAATCATCGAATGTCATTTTCTTCCCTCATTTGAACGCCGATAGGAAATTGTTAGGGAATCACGAGGAAACGCTGAAGAGATTGAGAACTTCAAGTTATACCGTCACCTCAAGCCCGAGAAGCAACCGACGAAGGGAACATCTCGGGCCGCTAAATGAAGGCTAGCACACACTATCTCTCCGAGATTGAGCAGCTCCTTCAAGAACATAAAAGGCGGAGACTCATGGTTGAAGACGCTGCACTTAATGGCAACGATTCATCTCAACAAGGCGAGAGAGGGCGACTTGGCAAAGTCGGTATTGCTCTTGCCTCACTCGCACTTGTGCTTGCACTCATTGCACTCGCTCAAGCAATTGACGCGAAGAATGACTCTTCTGCATCGACTGGTAACGGCGAAGGCGATAGCACTGGCAGTTCATTTACGAACGGTGGCATCGTCGGCCCGACTGGACCGCAAGGTCCGGCAGGATCTGCGGGTGCCGATGGGCTTGATGGACTCAACGGCACGAATGGACTCAACGGCGCAATTGGTCCGATGGGTTCAACCGGGCTCACTGGTGCCACTGGTCCGGCGGGACTTATGGGTGCAACAGGCGCAACGGGTGCAATGGGACCGGCCGGCGCAACGGGACCAACGGGACCAACGGGTGCGACGGGACCAATCGGACCAGTGGGACCGGCAGGACCAACCGGCCCAGCAGGACCCGCAGGTGGATTCACAATTGGCAGTTCGTGTTCGTTCACACACTCTGGTCACACAGTGACCGGCACTGTTCAATGGGTGGACCAAGGAAATCACGCTTACGTTGGCTGTGTGCTTCCTTAACTAATCGCAACACCAATAGTTATTGGTGAAAGTCGGTACCCAACAATCGCAGCTCGGTGAGACTGTACGGCGCTCTCACCGAGCTGCTCCATTTTTGCGACGCAACATTTAACGATTGGGGTCGAAGAATGGTCGATCGCCGTCAATTTCTAAACGGCGGATCACACGCACTTGCGGCCAATGATCGGCAGCAGCGCGATGAAGTGTTGAGCGTTCATCCCAAATAGCAAGGTCACCTTTTGACCAATGCCAACGACAATGCAATGCCGACTCCTTGACATGCTCATCGAGAAATTCCATCAGTGCATCGCTTTCGGCGCGAGTTAACTGTTCGAAGTGGCTCATGAAAATACGTGAAAGAAAGAGCGCACGCTTACCGGTTTCCGGATGAGTGCGCACTAACGGATGCGAAACAGGCGGATAGTCGCGCGCTAACGCTTCAAGAATTTCATCACGACCAATCGTTGCCTTCTCAGCGACGCGGCGCGCAAAACCGTCATAGGAATGAATTGCAGTAAGTCCACAACAAAATTCCTGCATAGCTGGTGAAAGCGCGTCATACGCCTTTGTTGCCGATGCCCACAATGTGTCGCCGCCAACTTCCGACGGTTGTTCCATATGTAAAAGCGCAACTTTCGGCGGTGTCGCAATCCAGGTGACATCGGTATGCCAAGTGTCAGCCGCGTTGGGGCTATCTGGTCCGTCAGCCAACATCGTCATCTTCGGCTCAGTCGCACCCAAGATGCGCGCCACTGGGAAAATGCTTGGCGTGCCGAAACGACGACCAAGGGCAAAATGTTCCTCTTCGCTTAAATCAACTTCGCGAAAAAAGATGACTTCGTGTTCAAGTAGTGCTTCATAAAGCGAATCGAAATCGAGATTGGGATCACGAAGATCTACGTCTTCGATTACCGCTCCTAATGCGCCGGTTACTGGAACTGCCTTCATTGTCTGCCCCCTTAGTGCCACCGAAATTAGTCCAAGGTCTTTTCACGTGAGAGCCGAACTGGGTTTGCGAATCAAATAAACAACCGTAAATCGCTCACTCCCCAATGATTGTTGGCAGTCGGAACGATTTTGGGTTCTGTCGGTCAGATAGTCTCAATTTGTGCGGGCTGCATCATTATTTATCGGGCTTTTCCTCACTGTTGGGGTGACAATTGCCGCTATCGCATCAATGGTGGTGCCACGTGCAACCCGTCGCGGGCTTGCCCATCTCGTCACTACATCAGTTTTTGCGGTGATGCGCTTGCCACTGCGCATTCGACTTTCCTATCGGACTCAAGATCGCTGGCTTCGACTTGCCGCTCCAATTTCGGTATTGATTCAACTTGCCGTTTTTGTGTTCTTGGTGATCATGGGCGTTTCGCTCATCATTTACGGTCAATACGACCTGTCGTGGAAACAATCGGCGTGGCAAGCAGCAGCAACGGTGACCACGCTCGGCACAACCGAAGCCGTCAATTGGTCATCGGCGATGAGCGCAGCAATTGGCGCGTTTCTTGGATTAGTGATCATTGCGGTATTCATGGGATACCTCGTTGGTTTGTACAGCGCATACGTTGCTCGCGAAAGTTTGGTGGCTCGCTTTTCACAACTCGCTGGCGAACCCGCATGGGGGCCGATGTTTTTAGCGAGAAGTCAAATAGTTTCCGGCGATCCCAGCGCTTCGCTTGATCCTGATGGATGGACCGACTGGATGTGCGATCTTCGTATCGGACAGCAAGCAAGTCCGGTTCTTGCGCATTTTCGTTCACCGGATCCCATGCGCCATTGGACCGTCACCATGCTCGCCATGCTTGATGCAACGTCGCTTTGTCTTTCCCTCGACAAAGTTCCTTCACGCGGCTCAGCAATATGTTGTATCGCTGAAGGAACAGTCACGCTCGGTGTCCTCAACGAGAAAAAACTTTCTGAAGAAAGAAAAAATCTCGCAATCGAAGAATCTTTGCTCGACATTCTTGATGGCAAATACCAGAACACTGCGAGTTTGTTGAGCGACAACGATTGGCAATTAGCGGTAACACTTCTTACTGAAACCGGCGTAGCGACAAGCGAGCAACTCGCCGAAGCGCGGCCCAGGTTCGAAGCAATGCGATCGCTTTATATAAATGACGCCACCCAGATTGCCCAGGCGCTTCATAGTGTGCGTGCGCCGTGGTCGGGACCGCGTTCAATTCCCGGATCGGAATTTGTGCCCGATATGCCAACTCGCCGAAACCGCAGCTAGGAGAATGAATGAACGCAACCGTGATTGCTGCGAGCGCACAAATTGATCTTCCCAGCCTTCCGATGTGGCTCGTTGTAGCGGCGATGAGTTTGAACTGCATGTTTGGTGCTGCACTTGCACGCAGTCGATCAGTTCCTATTTTTGGAACAATCCTGGCGGGCGTCTTAGTCGGGCTGGGCGGAGGAATTTTTCGCGACATGATGCTCGGTACCGAGCCGGTCGCTATCGCCGAATGGCCGTTTCTCCCGTTTGGAATTGCATTGGCAATCGTCGGTGGTTTTGCCTACGAGATCATGGGCAAATTTCCGAAGGTGATGTTGGCTGTTAACGCACTTGTCCTAGGAACGCTTGTGTCGATCGGCGCGCAACGATCACTTTCGTTTGAAGTGCCGTGGATCTCCGCGATTTTCCTCGGCATTATTACTGCGTCATTTGGTGGACTACTCGCCGACAACATGGCCGGCCAAACCGCAACCATTGCAAAACAAGCGCATTGGGTTGGCTCCGCTCTCGCGGTTGGGTCAGTCACTTTTGTTTTGGTATCGCAAGTTGTTGCATTCCCCGTTGCCGTTGCACTTTGTGTTGCCGTGACGGCATCGCTTCGTTTCTTTAGTCAATTATTGAACTGGCCATCACCTTCGTGGCCGGGCGAATTGCGCGGAAATAGTTCGACACATTCGGAGGCAGGTCGGTAATGGCGCGTCCAACATCACCATTTAAAGTTGCGGCCGTTGAGTTCAACCCAGAAATTTTCGAGTTCGATCGAAACCTTGTACGAGCCTGCGAAGTAATTCAAGAAGCAGCAACTGCCGGCGCTCGCCTCGTTGTTCTTCCTGAGGCGGCGTTGTCTGGCTACATATATCAAGACCTCGAACAATTACGCCCGTACCTTGATGAAGTTCCAGGACGTGCGACCGATGCCATTGCAAAAATCACCGCTGAACACCACTGTTATGTTGCGATTGGTATTTCGGAAATCGATAAAGCAACAGGACTTACCTACAACACCGGTGCGTTAATCGGTCCGGATGGATATATCGGCAAATATCGCAAGAACGGGCTTAATCCTTCCGATATTGCATGGTTTGTTCCTGGCAACACTGGCTATCCAGTTTTCGAAACCGAACTCGGCAACATTTGCATGATCATCTGTTACGACGACACGTATTGGGAACCAGCGCGACTTCCTGCAATTAAAGGCGCCGATCTCATTGCCTATATCTGTTCATCTGACCGAGTAGTTCCGCATGGCGATGAAACTCCGCCGGGAACTCATTCAACGATTGCTGCGGTGCAACAACTTTGCGCGTGGAACGGTTTAGCCATGGTTGCGGCCGATCGGAATAACGCCGAAACGAATCCCACAACCGGCATCACCGTGACCTATGGAGGAAGCGCTTCGATCTGGCAGGCAAATGGTGAGCGAATTGCTCATGCGCCGGCAACTGATCGAAATCTCACCGCCGCCAATCCCGGAACAATCCTTTATGCCGAAATCGATCCGGCGCTTTATGACAACGACCAGAAGAAGACATTGGATCGGCGTCGCCCAGATCTTTATGGACCGTTGACATTTTTCCGCGCGCCCAGTGACCCTATTGCCACCACTCAAGGCACTGATGTTGTGTGCAGTGCATTGCAATATGAAATCCGCGATGGCGACTTCGACGGCAATCTCGAACGCGCCGATGCATTGATTCGTGAAATAGAAAATGCGCCGCGAGCCGACGGGCTTATTGTGCTGCCTGCATTTTCATTTAGTGGAATTCCGCCCACTAGCGAAAAGGCACTTGAATTCGCTGAGGGCGAAATCGGTCGTTCCGTGCAAATTGCGAGCGATTTCGCGACCCGCAGCGGACGACATGTTGTTTTTAGCCATATCGAAAAAGATGCTAATCAACTTTTCCATCGCGTCGTCTTAGTTGAACCCGGCGGAACCATTGTTGGCTCCTATCGACAAACACATCTTGATCCATCAATGGATTGGGCAACGCCTGGAGCCGACCTTCCGGTGTTTACAACATCAATCGGAAGAATTGGCCTACTTAGTTGTGAAGATGCGCGCTTTCCTGAAGCAAGTGGAGTGCTAGCCGTTCGCCGTGCCGATCTCATCGCCATTCCGACGCGCTGGAAAGGAACATACGGCGGATGGCTTCATGATGCTGCTGGTTTATTTGCGCATCGTTACCCCACCAACACAATGGCGCACTGGTACGCAGTGGCGAAAACATCGCAGGCCTACACAATTGTCGCCAACAGCGTTAGTGGTGGAATGCAAGGTTCGAGTGGAATTTTCACGATCGATCCAGTGGACTCGGATGAACCACCGGTTGTTGGATCAATTGATCAAACCGAAATTGTTTCCATGAGTTTCCGCACGTTGGCGGAACCAACGTCATGGATGAACCAAGAACGCCTAGTTGGTGGCCGTCGTGCCGATCTCGCAGTTCCCGTTGCGTTAGATCCCTCATCGTCAGAATTTTTGCAATGGCGCAATTCCTCTGGTTACAACATGGGAAGTTGGACGGCTTACCAGCAATAAGTGCAGCGCCAGCGCACGCCGAGAAGTAGTCAACTAGCGTTTGTTGCAATTACTGCGATCACAAAGGCAGGCGAACCATGACTGCTCCAGCCGAAAGCCGCTATTTAATAGACAACTTCGCGCCGGTAACCGAAGAGATCACGGCGTTTGATCTTCCGGTCATTGGCGAATTGCCAGCGGAATTAAACGGTCGTTATCTGCGCAATGGTCCTAACCCAATTAGTGAAGTTGATCCGGCAACACACCATTGGTTTCTTGGCGACGGCATGGTGCATGGCATTCGACTGCGCGAAGGAAAAGCGGAGTGGTATCGCAACCGTTATGTCGGTTCGACCAATGTGAGCAGGCGGCGTGGCGAGCCCGATATTGCCGGACGCAATTGGAATTCATCTCCAACAGGGCCGAACACCAATGTTGGCGGTTTCGCTGGCACAACGTGGGCGATGGTGGAAGCCGGTGGTTGTCCAGTGGAACTTTCCTATGAACTCGAAACAATTGGTCGCAACGATTTTTACGGCACATTGCCCGGCGCCTTTACCGCTCATCCCAAATTCGATCCCGTCACTGGCGAAATGCATGCAATGACCTATGCGTGGGCGGAGTGGCTTGATCACATTCAATATGTGCGCGTTGGTGCTGATGGAAAAGTGAATCGCACAGTTGATATTCCGTTACCGGGAATGTCGATGGTGCATGACATGTCGATTACCGATCGTTATGTCGTTGTTTACGACCAGCCGGTGTTAGTTGATCTTGAACTTGCGTTAAAGGGCGGGCGCTTTCCGTTCCGTTGGTATGACGATTATGGAAATCGTGTTGGGCTTATGCCCCGTGAAGGCAACGCCAGCGACATTGTTTGGGTTGATGCGCCGGTTGGTTATGTGTTTCATCCGATGAATGCCTATGACGCTCCCGATGGCAAAGTTGTTCTTGATGTGTGTTTTTACGATCGCATGATGCGTGACGATTTGAACGGTCCGTTTGGTGATTCTCTGCCTCGACTTGTGCGCTGGGAAATAAACCCGACGCATCGCAATATTTCGGTGACGGAAATTGATGAAAACGTGAACGAATTTCCGCGTCATCGTGGTTCGCTTTCTGGTAAGCCGTATCGCTATGGCTATTGCGCGCAGGTTGATCCCGATTCAATGCATTGGCCCACCGTGAAACACGATTTATTAACGGGCAAGCGTGAAGTGTTTGATCATGGTGCCGGCCGCGCTGCTGGTGAGCCAGTGTTTATTGGTCGAGCGGGCAGTGTTGAAGAGGATGACGGTTGGCTTGTCACCTTTGTGCACGATGGAAACAATGATTCAGCGGAGTTTGTTGTTATGGATGCGCAAGATTTTGCGCGTGGTTACGTTGCTCAGGTGAAACTGCCACAGCGAATTCCGTTTGGATTTCATGGCAACTGGGTGCGCGACGCTGAGTGATTAGCGGGTTCGCAGAAAACATCACTCGGCGAAGCGGAAATCTCGATACAGCCGCGTTAATCGCATCGAACTGATCTTCCAACCGTCAGCAGTGCGCACATACGTCTCGTGATAATGCCCATAACCATGTAAATACTGAATGGGCGAACCTTCGGGCCACCACAACTCATCTTCCATAGCCCAGGTACCCGTTGCATGTTCATCATCAACAAAGTTGATCTCTGGCATATGCCCATGATGGACCGTGGTGACATTGCCGATCTGCGAAATCAGAAACGGCATGTAGTCGTCAACACCATTAATAACGGTGCCGCTGTCTTCGGTCGTGTCGATTACAACATCTTCAGTGAACACATTGCGAAGTCCGTCCCAATCCTTGGTGTCCATAAGGCGGAAATAACGAGCCTTCAATTGCACAATCGCATCGCGGTCTTCGGAATTCATGGCGAGAGCGTAGC
>CAYOHV010000011.1:14181-19958 GCA_964403825.1 uncultured Bifidobacterium sp.
AGTGAACGCAGGCGTTCGTTGTGCAAATCTCGCACTGCAATTGCTTCACCCAACTTGATTGCTAACGGTGCATTACCGCGTTGCAACGCTGCCTCGGCGCGCTCAAGGGCTGCATCAACTCCGGTCACGGTGAGCAACTCCGCTAAAGCGGCTGGAGCACTATCGGCATACAACTCGGTCGTTGATTCGAGTTTGAACCAGCCCACATATTCTTCCCAAAACGTGCGCACCGCCCACGAAACTTTTCCGTATCCCTGGCCAACGCGTAATTCGGGCGGAAGTTGAATTTTGTCCATCAATGTCCAAACATCAATGCCTTCATTGAAACCTTTGAGCGCTTCTTCATGCACATACACAACGGCATCGTGCAATCGCTCAAGTGATGCTTCGATGAGATCCGCACCAACAATTGCTTCATAACGACCGGTCACCAAGATTTCCGGTCGCAGTTCGCGCACTAATCGATTTGTTGCTAGTTGCGGTTCAACAAATCGATATTTGTCGCCGCGAATGGTGTTGATGTTGGGAAAATGAGGAAAGAGCGGTCCGAACAAATTGCTCACTAACGCAACTTTGTGATCGGGAAGCCACACAATTAAACAATCGGTGGTTTCACCAACGGCGGCGAAAAGTTCAATTCGTAAACCGTCAACCGTCATGGCCAGACGATCGTCGAAAAGAATGTCGGGCATTGGTTCTGATTGCGCCATGGAAACGCCCGGATTCTCTTTGAAAATTCGGCGGGCGTCGGTGCCGAGCATGTCGAACCAAATTCCAGCGGTGCGCATCCGCAAACCTTGAATTCGTTTGTCATCTCGCTGATGAGCAGGATTATTTGCTTGCGCAATGTATTTCGTTGATGGCTCTTTAAAAAGATCAACACCACCAACATGATCGACATGCCCTTGAGTAGTGATGATGTAGTGCGTTGGCCCGGGACGAATGGCATCGAAAACACGCTTATGGTGCGGCGCTTCGTATCCCATTCCGGTATTGACAATGATGCGACCGCTATTAGTGAGGATCATGTACGCCGCCGTTGTTCCACCTGATCGGTAGACAAGGCCGTCGACAATCGGATAGGCCGGATCGTCGTAGACCGGAGTAAGAAGTTCCTTTCCCGGTCGGGTGTCGATGAGATGGTCTACCTGCTCTTGGATGTTCATTGGACCTCGATTTCGACGGGAAAAGCATTCATATAGTTGGTGTAACGGGTGCGCAGTTGGGCGGGTTCAGCAGAAAAGTCGTTGCGCAGGTTGTAGACAACCCGACCTTGTCTTCCGCGTGGATGCGCTGCTTGATAGGCGGCCACTTCAGCACGAGCTTGTTGCGAAAACTCAATTCCCGCCGCGTCGTAAATGCGTTGCAAGGTGCCCATCTCATCAGCCATGTATTCGTGGAAATACACATCGGTAGTTCGACCTTGCGGAAGTAAGTGTCGATCGCGCATTGACGAATCCAAAAGAGTTCCAATGCGCTCAACCCAATAATCGCGATACCACTCGGGTTCGGGTGTTTTGTAAGCGGTGCGCGCGCCGTAGGTAACCATAGTGATGGTGGATTGCACAACCGCGACTGGATCACGATGCGTTACGACAATTGACGCATCGGGGAATGTCGACATCAACGGACCGATCTGTTCGAGATGTTGCGGCGACTTCAACACCCACCGTTCACGCGGGCGATACCACTGCATGATCTGTAACACCGTTTTGGCATATTCATAATGCGGCGTTTGATCATGCGATAAGTAGTAGTCGCGCCATTTCGGTGCACGGGCAACCCATTCGAGGTTGTAACTCGAAAAATCGGGTGTCATCAATTCAATTTCTTCATGAACATGATCGGGTTCCATGGGATGCATGGCCGCCACAAAAGGCGCACCCACTTGCATCGACTCCCACATGCTTTGACATCTCGTCCAACGCGGGTCAACACCGTCGGCGGAAAGTTCTTCGCGTGGATCGGGCACCGGTTGATACGACTCCCATAACGGCATTGAACGAAAGCGACTATCGGACGCCAACAAATTCACAAGGTTGGTGGTGCCAGACCGAGGAAGTCCAATAACAATGACGGGTTTTTCAATTGGGATATCGAGAATTTCGGGATGACGTTTCAGCAAATCACGAATTCGTAGACGATTCGCCGCATAACGAACACAATCAGTGAACATCAACATCCGACCAAGCCCGGTGCGTTCCGGATCGTCATTCATTTCCGCAAGTTGCACGTTAAGGCGTTCCCGAAAATCATCGGGACCGAAATCGCTAAGTTCGGTTTGAGCCACTGCGGCAGCACAAACGGCATCGACACTTAATTCGGTATGCACCGATTCGCCATAGTCACGACCCATTTTTTGGATGTCGTTCAGTACCGGCGCTCGCAGATCATCAATACGAATTTCATTAGTCATGGCGTTATCGATTCACAATGCGAGATAGCCGCCGTCAATGGCGAGTGCCGTGCCCGTGGTGAACGATGAAGCGGCCGAAGAAAGGAACAACACCGCGGCAGCAATTTCTTCGGGTGTTCCCATGCGGCGCATCATTTGTTTGGCCAGTTCACCTTCGAGCATTTCGGGAAATGGCTTCATCGGAGCGGTCATAGGCGTATCAATGAGGCCCGGCGCCACCGCATTTACTCGAATGCCATCGTTTACCCAATGAAGGGCAAGGTTGCGGGTTAACGCCAACAACGCTGCTTTCGATGATGAATAACCCGGAACAATTGTGGTTGCGCGATAGGTCATCATCGAAATGACATTGACTACACTGGCACCGCCGCTCATCGTGCTTTTCGCTAACGCTTCACGGCTGCGCACCGAAAGACGTTGCGCACCTTCCACGTTCATTGCGAGCGAGGCTTGGAAACCCTCGGGGCTCCATTCATCAAGTCCATCAGGAAAATTGGCGCCGGCGTTGTTAACTAAAACATCAAGCGTGTCGAGGTTGGCCGCCAGCGCATCAATGGCATCGCCATCGCGCATTTCCAATTGACGATAGGTAAAACGAGAAAGATCGGTGTCGTAGTGAGATGCATCGGCGCGTGTGCCGGTGACCGTTACCGTCGCTTTGGCATCAGCAAATGCCGAAGCAATTGCAAAGCCAATTCCACTTGTCCCACCGGTTACCAAAACATTGGCACCGTTGAAATCGAACGAGACAGAATTGCTCATTGTTCGTCACCCATTGTGATCATGACTTTTCCGCAATCTTTCGAACCTTCAAGAACGGCCAACCCATCGCCGAATTGTTCCAGCGAAAGTTTGTGACTGATAACAGCCGAGAGATCGCGTCGTTCAAGTAATTCAATGGCGTCTTCAAATCGTTCGGGGTATTCCATTGATCCGCGCACGGTGAACTGTTTCATCAACAAATTCACATAGTTCGTAGATACGGGGCGATAGTGAAGCGCAACAATGACGAGTCGGCCATCAACACGACCGTTTTGTAAAACATCGCCAATCACGCTGTCAGCACCAGAGGCTTCGATATACACATCGGTTGCTGGAGTTGGACCAAACATAAATGGCGCTTCGCCATGAACGCGTTTGAGTTCGGCCCAAACATTGCATTCGGAAGGATCAAAGACATGCGCCGCGCCCATTTTTTTGGCCAGTTCTAAACGGGCGTGACTGAAATCAATCGCCACGACATCGTCAACACCGCGATCGGTCAATGTGGCAATGGCAAACAAACCAATGGGGCCACAACCAAACACCGCCACTTTTTCGCCTGGTTTTGCTTCGGATTGATTCACCGATTGCATGCCCACGGCAAGTGGTTCCGCCAACGCAGCCGTGGTGATCGACATGCCAGCAGGAATTTTGAATAACCGTTTGCCATTGGCGGCATCGGGCACATGAAGTAGCGGTGTGAGCCCACCTTGCGCGCCGCCGGTACCCATTGGACCGCCGCCCACATCCGAGGGACAAACCACCACACGATCGCCAACGGAAAGGTCACTTACTTCTTCACCTAACCATTCAATGGTTCCGGCCATTTCATGACCTAACGGAATTGGATGACCAGGTGTCATTCCCATATGCACATAAGAAACATCGGTTCCGCAGATACCACAGGCGGCAATGCGCACCAATGCATCGCGTGGACCAGGTGTTGGTTCGTCAATGTCATCGAGTCGCCAATCGTTGGCTCCATGCAACATGATCTGTTTCATTTGTGCTGTTCACTCCCCCATGCCAGCGGACACGCTTCGTCGGTTAGTAATTCACCTTCGATTAGCGACTGATGATGATCTTTTGTTGGCGATCCGGCAACAACTTTAAAACGAGTGCCATCGCCGACATAGCGAACGCTGATTGCACGACGCCGATTTGTAGCGCTCAAATTTCCGCGCGCCGAATGAATGGTGCGCGCATGATGCACAGTTATATCGCCCGGTGATGTTTCGAAACTAATAATGCGGGCATCGCCAACTTGTTTGTCATAGTCAGGAACTTCAGCACCTTGTGTTCCTGGAATCGCCATATCGGAGACAAACATGTTGGGGCGATACTGCGTGTGATCGCGATGCGAGCCAACAACAAAACGAACGGCACCCATCTCTTCGGTAACAACATCAAGCGGCACCCAAGTGGTGCATACAAGATCGCCTTCAAGATGAAAGTACGCCATGTCTTGGTGGTAACCGGTTTTTTCTTGCGTGCCCGGCTCTTTCACCAAGACCGAATCTTCATAAAGACGAACTTCAGCGCTTTGCAAAAGTGAAGCAACAATTTCCGGCAACGGTGAATACAGCGCGAAGTTTTTGAATTCCTCTTGCACTAACCAATGATCGGTGCCGGCTTTAAAACGACCACGGGGAACACCAGATGATGCAACTGCGTCATCAACATTGCGAGTGGCACCGGCACCAGTTTCTAATAGGTCGGCCATTTCAGAAAGATCGGCCATTGTTGAACCGCTGAGTGCCTCTTCAATTGGTGCCGCCATCGACTCAACTAACTCCACCGGCAATATCGAACGCAAACACACCACGCCATCGCGCCAGAAAGTGTCTATTTCTTCTTGGCTTACGGGGCGCAACGGGGCGACTCGATTCATGGGCTAATCCTGCCTTAGTTACGGGGTCTCCGCACAGAGATCGCGGCGATTTGCCCCTATACAATTCTGCGCAATGAAAACGGTGGAACAAGTAGTCAGCGTCGAGCGGGTTATCCCTGCATCTCCGGAAGCAATTTTTGCCCTGCTAGTGGACCCGGATCGCCATCACGATATTGACGGATCGGGCACTGTGGTGGGTGCCAAGCGAGGTTCGCAGCGTTTACAACTCGGATCGAAGTTCGGTATGTCGATGAAAGTGGGCATGTCCTATTCGATGGTTTCCACGGTTGTGGAGTTCGATGAACCGCGGCTTATTGCTTGGCAAACACGCGGACCGGGAAATCTTGGCGGCGGACGTATTTGGCGTTATGAACTGACACCAGTCGAAGGCGGCACGCTGGTGCGTGAAAGTTGGGACATAACGAAAGAGTCGTTTCTTTCCAAATGGATGGTGAAAGGACTCGGCGAAAAAACTCGAGAGAACATGACTGCGACGCTTGATCGCATAGCCGAGTATTTCTCGACGCAGGCGTCGTAAGCGAATAGGTGCGCGGTGCGTTCAACGAATTTTCTGGCTCGGGTCACTTCGACGCTGTCAACCCTGCAAATTCCTCACTCGAACTTTCACTCGTCACTGCCAGCATCGACACCGGCAATGCCGATCGTGACGGACATCTTCAGTCAGCCGACTTTTTTGATGTCGAAAAG
>CAYOHV010000012.1:0-7078 GCA_964403825.1 uncultured Bifidobacterium sp.
TTCGGCCCACTTTTGGTAACCAACGTCGCCGGCCAATTCACCTTCCACAATGGCCGGCAATGCCGAAGCGTCAATTGATTCGGGCAGATCGATTTGGAATTTCTCCATGACATGCGCCGGTGGCTCATAGTCGTAACCGAGTTTGAGCGACATCACTTTGATCATGCGTCGGGCATGACCAACTTCTTCACGACCGTTTTTACGCAGCAGGTCAGCGGCCTCTTCATTTTGAAGACGATCGGCTAACTGGTTGTAAAGAACATCACCACTATTTTCGATCTTGATGAGCAACTCAGCGGTTTCAAGATCGAGCGTGGTCGCGGAATTCAATTTCATTGTGGCTTCGAAAAAATCCATGGGCGCAGTCTTTCATTCCCTCGCTGGCTTCGCTCGGTCAGGCAACTTCCGGTTCCCTGCATCGCAATTCCCTACAATTCGCCCATGACAAACAACAAAGCGAAAAGTCATGTCGACGGCAAGGTCGTCATTGTCACCGGCGCGGCGAGTGGGTTTGGTTTGATTTGCGCCCAGATGTTGACCGAGCGTGGCGCCAACGTTGTCGGTTTCGATGTCAATCCCGAAAGTGATTGCCGCATTGTTGATGTCACCAACGGAGCAGCCTTTTCCACCGCCGTTAATGAAGTGGTGAAAGAGTTCGGCCGCGTGGATGTGCTTATCAATAACGCCGGCATTATGCCGCTGGCGTTTTTCGCCGATCACGCCCGTGCCGCTGAAGCCTGGGATCGTTGTATCGACATCAATTTCAAAGGTGTGGTGCACGGTATCTCTGCGGTGTACGACCACATGATCGCCAATAAGTCGGGGCACATCGTCAACATTGCATCGATCTACGGAAATTTTGGGGTTGCTGGTTCGGCCGTTTATAGCGCTACCAAGGCTGCGGTCATCACTCTTTCCGATTCGTTACGCGTTGAAGCACAAGGAAAAATCAAAGTCACTGTGGTTCGCCCAACTGGTGTTCCCGGCACCAACTTAGGTTCGGGAATTGTGAATTTTGAAGCGGTCATGCCCATTGCTGGTCATAACGCTGAACGTTTAGCCGGACATTTCGGCAATCTCGATCCTGAACAAAAAGATCCGGAAAACATTCGCTATTGGGCGATTTCACCGGAGGAACTTGCCGCCCAAATTGTGTACGCCATTGATCAACCGGCTGGTGTTGTGATCTCCGACATCACAGTGCGCGCCAGTGGTGAGGATTACGTCATTTAGCGTTAGGAACGCGGCACACGCGTTATAAGCGCAACTTCGCCGTTTTCTTTATAAGTGATATCGCCAACAGGCGAATCAGTACGCAATGAAACTGTACGCACCAATTTCAAAAGCAAAAGATCTTTGGCGTCATACCAATAATCAATTTGCGTTGTACCGGTTTGTGGACCAGTAAGAACATCGATTTCCCGAAAGTGAAATGCTTCAACCGGTTCATCTCCGACCATTAACGATTCACGTCCTAAGGCTTCGAATGTGACATCTGAAGTTGTCTCTCCAGAAATTTCGGTTGAAGTTCCCAAACACCGATACGTGGCTTTTTCGCCCACCACAAATTCGGACCGAACAATTTCGCCCGGGGGCTCGCAATTAAATGTCGCCACATTCGTTGTGGTGAACGCGCCGAGATCCCAACGAGTTGAGGTTGTATTTCCGTGTTCCGTTAAACGTCCGTTTTCAATGCAATAGGTCCACTGCTGTGAATAGGCCGTATTGAAATCAACTTTCGTTAACCAGCAATTCGGCGATGTGGGAGTAATCGTGACGGGAACTTCCGCTCCATACTTTTGTGTTGCCGGCGGAAAACTCAACGAGGCCGAGCCGGCGCCGATCGCGGCGTACACACCGGCCTTGGGTTGTTGCACATTGATATCGACGGCCGCATTCGACTGGCGAAAATCGGAGAGCGCTTCATCGACCGATTTGGCCCCTGGGTTTTCCCGGAACAGAAACGTTCCCACCGCGTAAACCACCACGACCAGAAGCAACGCCCCCACCACAATTCCGGACCGCACTAGCCATCGCCGCACCGATCACCCCCGCAGAATCCCTGCTTCCTCAGGCTAGATCCCCAGCGACCCAAGAATTAGATGAACCCGCGTTCCGGTTTTGGAATTCCGCTGGTAAAATTCAGCAACGAAGGGGAGTATCCCTACTGCGGGTTTGTCGTCATCACGAACTTCGGTTCCGGCAGCTCGGCCCAATTGGGCGGGAGAGACCTTCGAAGGCATTACGCGTTCGAAGGAGAAAATATGAAATGTCCAGTTGATGGTCGAGAACTCGCCATTACCCATAGAGACGGAATCGAACTTGATTACTGTCCCGAATGTCGCGGAATTTGGTTCGATCGCGGCGAGTTAGACAAAGTCATAGAACGATCAAATCAACAGTTGCAAGCAGCGATGTTGCCCAAAGTTGATGACCGTTATGAACGTCGATCTGATGATCGCGACGACGATCGTTACGAGAAGCGTTCAAAAGATTGGGAAAAGAAGTCATACGAGTACAAACCGAAAAAGAAAAAAGCGACGAGTTTCTTGTCGGACCTTTTGGAATTTGGGTGAGTAAATCATGGCGTTTAAAAACACACTGAAAACAGTTGTTCTCTTAGGAGCAATCGGCGGTCTTTTTGTTCTGCTCGGTTCAGTCTTTGGCGGAGCGGCTGGAGCAACAATCGGTTTAGTTATCGCCGTTGCCATTACCGGATCGACGTATTGGTTTTCCGATCGACTCGCGGTCAAAGCGGCACGCGCCCGTGAGGTTTCCTATGAAGAAGCACCGCGTTTACATGATGCAATTCGCGAACTCGCGGCGAACGCCAATATTCCAACGCCGCGTCTTTATATTTCTCCGTCCCCCCAACCAAATGCATTTGCTACCGGGCGTAATCCTTCGCATAGCGCGATTGCCGTTACCGAAGGATTGCTTTCGCAGTGTCCCGAAAATGAAGTTCGCGGCGTTTTAGCCCATGAAATGGCGCATATTCGCAATCGCGATGTTCTTATTGGTTCGGTGGCTGCGGCGGTAGCAACGGCAATCTCGTTCTTAGCCAACATGGCACTGTTCGCCGGAATGTTCGGTGGTGGTAGCGATGACGACGATGGTCCGAGCGGCGCCAGTTTGTTATTGATGGCGATCTTGGCGCCAATGGCTGCGGGCTTATTGCAAATGGCGCTTTCACGTTCGCGCGAATTTGAAGCCGACCGCATTGGCGCGCAAATCGGTGGAGATCCGTTGGCCTTGGCTGCAGCACTTCGTCGACTCGATACCTTGTCGCAACGCAACCCGATGGATATCGCGCCTTCGCAAGCCAGTGCTTGGATCGTTAATCCACTTACCGGTTCACGTAAAGACTTTTCGAAATTGTTTATGACTCATCCGCCGATGGATGAGCGCATTGCTCGTCTCGAAGCGATGGCGCAACAAAACGCCTAAGCGTTTAACTACGAACAGTTTTAAAACGACCCAAGGTGACGAGCAATTCACCAACGGTGTGATCTTGTTCGAGTGGATGGCGAAGCGGAATATCGCCATGCACTTCATAGACATTGCGGCGTCCTTCGCGACGCCGAGTTAGATAGCCGGCATCGACGAGGTCGGAAATAATGGCCTGAGCAGAACGCTCAGTTATTCCGACCATTTCGGCGATATCACGCGTGCGCAGTGTGGGGTCGCCCGCTAGACACACCAGCACATGACCATGATTGGTAAAGAACGTCCATCCCGGCTTTTCGTTCATTCCGCTGGCTCCCGACGCTGGCTTCTGCGACCGCCATCTTAGAAGGCCCGCCTAGAGCATCGCTTAGTGGCCTCTGCATTTCAGACAAGATTGAGCCTCTTCGGGTCCTTGGCCCGAATATTTGAGAATAATTTTTCAGTTGTTATATTTCATGAATTAAGTATCTAGCGGAGGACCAGTGGACGCCGACATTCTGAAAAACCTGACGGATCCAGCCGTTCTGTTCTTTTTCCTGGGGGTCGCCATTGGTTTGATCCGATCGAATCTGGAAATTCCGGCTCCGATTGCCAAGTTCCTCTCGCTCTATCTCCTCATGGCCCTCGGGTTCAAAGGCGGCCAAGCCCTCGGCGATGCTGGTCTCTCTGGTGATGGTGTGAAAGTCATTGGCGCAGCCTTAGTGCTAGCGCTCGTGCTTCCAGCAATTTGGTTTATGTTCCTGCGCAATCGCATTGACGCTTTTGACGCGGCTGCCATTGCTGCAACCTATGGATCGGTTAGCGCAGTCACATTTGTTACCGCATCGCAATTCATTGCTTCGCGCGGCGATGAAGCGGGCGGACATATGACCGTGGCATTGGTCTTAATGGAATCACCCGCAATCATCATGGCCGTGTTGTTAGCAACATGGGTGCGCGCGCGGCTCAACACGCCCACAACCGCAAATCTTGAAGTCACAACACCAGGCGCCGTGATGACTTCCAATTTGGCCGAGAAAGATGCAACCGCCATTGTTCCTGAGGCTGAACATCCCGCTGGTCGTAAAGGTCCGGATGAAACCGGTCACGAATACAGCGGCACTCCGATCTCAATGAAAGAAGTGTTGCGCGAAGCATTTACCGATGGCGCACACTTATTGCTTATTGGTTCGATGATCATTGGCGCGGTAAGTGGTGATAGCGGTGGTGAAGCAATGGCACCGTTTGTCAACGGTGTTTTCAAAGGATTCCTCGCCTTTTTCCTTCTTGAAATGGGATTGTTAGTGGCTCGGCAATTACGTGAAGTTCGCGATGTTGGTCCGTTCCTCATTGCATTTGGCGCCATCGTTCCGTTTGTAAACGCCGCTTTAGCGTTAGCAATCGGTTGGGCATTGAATCTCACCGTTGGCGATCTCACCTTGCTGGCAGTACTGGCTGCTTCGGGCAGTTACATCGTTGTGCCTGCAGTGATTCGCTATGCCATTCCCGAAGCGCGGCCGAGTCGTTACTTCACCCTGGCATTAGGAATTACGTTCCCGATCAATATCGCCATCGGAATTCCGCTCTACTACGCCATCGCGCAATCGCTGGGTGGCTAAGCGGTATTACTTCTTCTTTTTCGAATTTGAATTCTTTGCGACCAGTTGTTGAATTTTGGCGTCTTTCTTCGCCACCACAGCGCGCAAATCTTTTTGATGTTGCCGGATCTTCACGGCAATGGCTTCATCACTTAAGGCCAAAATTCGAATCGCCAAAAGGGCCGCGTTTTCAGCGCCATTGATAGCCATCGTCGCAACCGGAATACCCGCTGGCATTTGCGCAATCGAAAGCAATGCATCCATTCCGGCAGTTGCTTCGCGTCCAACCGGAACACCGATTACGGGAAGTTCAGTAACGGAAGCCAACATTCCCGGTAAATGTGCCGCACCACCGGCCGCGGCAATGATGACGCCGAAACCATCTTCGACGGCCGACTTTCCAAAAGCGATCATTCCTTCGGGATCGCGATGTGCAGAAACACAATGCACTTCATGTGGAATTCCAAAGGCCGACAAAGTGGAAACGGCAGCAGACATGACGTCGAGGTCAGAATCACTGCCCATCACGATCGCAACTTTCATGTCGACTCCCTTTTCGGAAGCGAAAGAACTGCTCGCTCCACTTTTTCCATAGCGTCTTCAACATTTTGGCCAATGGCGGTCACATGTCCCAATTTGCGGCCGGGACGAGGGGTTTTTCCATATAAATGAACCGCCACATCGGTTGGCAATTGCTCACGTAATCCCAGCGAGCCATCGTCCATCCCCACCAAATTGGCCATTACCGCACCTGCAACTTTTGCATCCGGCGAACCAAGTGGCATATCCAAAACGGCGCGCAGATGATTTTCAAATTGCGACGTCACACAGGTATCGATGGTGTGATGACCACTGTTATGTGGGCGTGTGGCAATTTCATTAATGAACACTTCGTCACCACTAATGAAAAACTCAACGGCGAATATTCCAGTGATATCTAAAAGATCAGCAATTGCGCTGGCGACTGATGTGATCTTTGCTTCTATCGCCGCCGAAAGTCCGCTGGGGTAATCAACAGTGCGACACATTCCATCAACTTGTTCGGTACGAACAATTGGGTACACAACTTTTTCACCCGATGGTCGGCGCGCTACTTGTACTGCCGCTTCAGCAGTGAGATCAACAAACGGTTCTAAAACAAGTTCATCAAATTCATTCCATACTTCGAGATCATTAACTGATTCGATGATGAACACACCGCGGCCGTCATAGCCACCCCGAGCCGGTTTCAATACAAATGGAAAACCAAAATGCTCGGCCGCAGCTAACAACTCCTCACGCGTTTTGGCCAGTAAAAAAGCAGTTTGCGGTAAGCCCGCCGCTGCAAAGGCCGTGCGTTGGGCTGCTTTATCAACGGAAATTCGAATCGTGGTTGGATCGGGACGAACAGCGATACCCATGCGCTGAACTTCTTCCAATATGTCAGCATCAACTTGTTCATGATCCAACGTGATGACATCGCATCCTTGAGCGAAATCAATAACCGTTTGTCGATCAAAAGGCGAACCAATCTGACAATCTGGCACGACACGACAAACCGCATCTTCAGAAGACGCCGCCAAAATTCTCAGTGAAATATTGAGTCGTAATGACGACTCATACATCATGAGGGCTAGTTGTCCACCACCTAAAACGCCAACGCGCGGAAACGACGATGAACTCATGCTCTTATGGTACCGAAGCGGTTGCTGGGATCTCCCCGAATTTTCGTTTCGGCAAATCTTTTGTGAAGAACAACGAAATTATGACGATTACTGCTGCCAAAAATAAACCGGTACGCAACCCTTGTAATTGTGCATCGGCATAATCACGCGACAGGTTGGTGACATCCGATTCGGAAAGTCCTGCTTGACGCATCGCCGTTTCCGCCTCAGAAACCGGCACGAACGACACGCCTGATTCGATCTGAATGCCTACCTGCTGGCGCACCGCATCGCTAATTGCCGGATCGTTTTGCACCAAATTCAAAAGTGATGTCGCCAACGAACCAATCACCACCGCACCAATTAACGCAGTACCAATAGAAGCACCCAACTGCTGGGCGGTGAATTGCA
>CAYOHV010000012.1:7178-19868 GCA_964403825.1 uncultured Bifidobacterium sp.
CCCCAAGCACTCGATTGCAACACCGCAAAGACAACAAGTCCTAATCCAACTGCGGAAAGTGCCGAGCCCAGCCAATCCATTTTCGCTTCGGCCTTCTTGACGCCTTCCACCAATGCACCCGACAACAAAAGAATGAATGCGGCCACAACAACTTCACCGGCGAATACCAATCGCCAGGTGAGATTGGTCGTCACCCATCCGCCCAAGATGGGGCCGACGGCAATTCCGGCTCCGGCGACGCCACCTAAAAGTCCATAAGCGGCCGCTCGCTTTTCACCCGAGAAGTTGCTGGCCACTAGGGCCACCATTGCCGGCATAACTAAGGCTGCGCCAATGCCTTCAATGACGGACCAACCCAGGATCAAAATTCCAACATTGGGCGCGATGGCCGTGATTCCCGAGCCGATGGCGTAAATAAAAAGTCCGGTGCGGAAGGCGGTTTTGCGTCCCCATCGATCACCAAGTTTTCCGCCGGTGATCATGAATGCCGCCATTACTAATGAATAAAACGTGATGGCTAATTGAATCGTGGTAACCGAGGTATCGAAATCTTCAACTAACTGCGAGATCGAAACATTCATGACCGCGCTATCAAGCACCATCAAGAACTGAGCCAAACACAAAACGAGTAACACTCGACGATTCACTTGTTACCTCCGCGTTTGCCTAATGGTAGAACGCTTTTGGCTCGTTAAATGTTTTGTTGGCTCAACGCGTCTCTAAATAGTTGCTCAGCGCTTCCACGCCCGATTTGGGATCCGATGCATTCACACCATCAGCGCCTTGTCGGAATAATTCGGTGTAGCCCGTGACAGTTTCACCCTCACCATTAGGCCAAACCCAGGTGTAGTAGCCGCTTTGCTTGGCTTTTTGCGCAAATGCTTGGTTGAACACGGTGGTGCCTTGGTAGGTCGGAGGCACCTGCAAAATGTTGAGCCACGGTTGAATCACGGCACCCTGTAAGACATACGCCGTCAATACATTCACACCCGGCGACATTCGCACTTTCGGTGAGAGTCGATGGAATTCGTTCAACACTTGATCATCAAATGATGTCACTACCACGCGATCTTCAATACCGAGACGAGCGATTTCATCAGCCAGAAGTTTTGCCGTCGTAAATGCATCCGGAGCGGTTCCCTTAATTTCAATGTTGAGAACGAAGCCTGGCCAACGTTCCGCAACATCGGAAAACTTTGCGATAGCAAAGTCGTCGGCGGTGTAACCCTCAGGCGCCGGTTTCTGTCCGGTGCGGATACCACGGAACGGATAGTCAGAATCCGGCTTTCCGGTGCAAGTGTTACGGCAAGTTGTCGACCACCAATAACCATTATCAAGTGAATGCAATGTGGCGTAATCCACGTTGTTTACTTTCAAATCTTTTTCGGTTGTGCGTTTCGTCGTGTCGTCGTGTTGCACCACTAAAAAATGATCGCTAGTTCGTTGGACATCCAAATCGAGAATGTCAACGCCGTAATCAACAGACTTAGCAAAGCCATAAAGCGTTGAATGTGGGGCGATATCTTCACCGGCGGCATGAGCTAAAACAACGGGTCGATTCAACGCCAGAATCGCATTTACCGTTGACGCACCATCTTTTTGCGCCCGTATTGGTTGGTTCGCGTCATCATGATTTTTGCCGTGAGATGAGTTCGAACTGCAGCCAGAAAGTAGAAGCAAAATTGTTGCTCCTATGACAAGAAGCGTTCGTCGTCGCGTTCGAAGCGTTGTGTTGCCTAAGTGCATTTGCGCACTTTAGAACTAGGCCATAAGGAATTTTTGAAACGATTCGTAATCGGCTTGGGCTTGCATTTTTCCTTGTTCCATTGCCGCCCCAACGCCTTTTGGGTCCATCAATTTCGTAAGGTCAACTTCCAGCGGACTGCGTTGTAACACTTTGGTGCCGCTTTGCCGCAGCGCTTCAAGTTCATCGTGAAATGAACTTGGCGATTGTGTCATTCCACTTGTTTCATGAATCGCATCATCAGTGAGACTTAAAACAACTGCACGTTGCGCGCCCGCTAACAAATCAAGATGGGTGCCGGTTCCGCTGACGCCACCGTCCATACATTTACGGTCGCCAATTGGTTGCGGTGAGAAAATTCCGGGCACGGCACTACTAGCCGCCGCCGCCGCGTTTAGCGGAACGCCGCTCTTTTGTGTCAATACACATCGCTCACCCGTATAAGCATCAACACAACTGATATGTAAACGATCGTTCGGCCATTTCTTTGTGCGCAAAACCATCAGCAAACTACGGCGCATTTTCGCCGGTGATGGTGTCTCCGCCGTTAAAGCCGCAAAACCAATAGCGCGAATTGTGTCCGGCTCAGCATCGGTTGAACCAACAAAAAGATCGAGCGCGCGTTGTTGACTTGGTTTTATTTTTCCTGCCGGCGCCAAGGCTGAAACCAATGCTGGAGTGCGGGCGAAAAAAGAAACTTCGCGCGCAAAACTTTTCAGTTTTCCTAATTCCAAAATTGAGGAAATCACTGATCCTGCTGATGTACCAACAACGCGATCCGCGCCGGCCAAATCAATTCCTAATTCCGCCAGTTTTTGGATATACGAAACTTGCCAAGCGATAAACCAAATGCCGCCGCCACCTAATGAAAGTCCAAATGAAAGTCCATCGCCGTAACGACGAGAAAAATCGATGGGCAGGGCAACGGAGTCAGGCATGCGGTGAGATTAGCCAGCCCAATGAAGCCAAAAACCGGCCAATCCAAAAAGTCACCTACCGCTTATGTCCCTTGCTATTTCAAGGTCGCGGGGCAGCGATGAGACAAAATGCCTAAAGTTGTCTCAACCAAAAGGGGGACCAATGGCACGTTCAACCAAAGACATTATTGGTCGTGAAGATGTCAACGATCTTGACGCCATTATTCAAATGAGCAACCAGGAAATCAACGAAGTTGTTCATGTTGTTGCCGACAACGCCGATTCAATTTTCACTTGGGATTACGAACGCAGTCGCGCGCCGCTTTCCAAGTTGTATGAGAAAGCGAAAAATTCGCAATGGAACGGCGAGACCGATTTGGATTGGTCCACCGAAGTTGATGTTGACGCGCTTATTCGTAAAAGCCCAATGACGCCCTCGCGTGCTGCATGGGACATGCTCGGTGTTGACCTTTCGGGAACTGCATTAGCCAAGTTCTCCGATGAAGATTGGGTGCGATTCGAAAAAGAACGTCAGCAATGGACGCTCAGCCAATTCCTTCATGGCGAACAAGGCGCGCTTATTTGCACCGCCAAAATTGTTGAAACCGTTCCGTGGATTGACGCCAAGTACTACGCCGCCACCCAGGTGATGGATGAAGCTCGACATGTCGAAGTGTTCGCCAAGTACCTCGACACCAAACTTGATGGTCACTACCCCATCAATTTCCACTTGCGTATGTTGCTCGACGACATCATCAATGACAGCCGTTGGGATATGACTTATCTCGGCATGCAAATCATGGTGGAAGGTTTGGCTCTGGCCGCTTTCGGTGTCATGCAGCAAACCACTGAAGATCCCCTTCTGCGCCAACTTCTTCGTTATGTCATGAGCGATGAAGCACGTCATGTGGCGTTCGGTGTGTTGTCATTACAAGAGTTCTACGCCGGTCTTACCGATCGTGAATTACTTGATCGTCAAGAGTTCGCATTTGAAGCCGCGGTGCGCATGCGTGATCGCTTCTTAAGCCAAGAAGTATGGGATCGCATGGACGTGCCGATTGCCGATGCCATTCGTGTTTTCCGTCAGGATGATCCGGAAGTTCGCAATCAAGATCCGTTCCAGCAATTGCTGTTTTCGAAGATTGTTCCCAACTGCAAAAAACTGGGACTTCTTGATGCCAATGACGGTTGGTTGCGCAAGCGTTTCGACACGCTCGGCGTAAGCCAATTCGAATCATGGGCCGATACCGGCGAGGAATACGAACTTCTGGATGAAGTTGCCAAAGATCGAGCAATGCTCAACTAAGGCATTCCGTTTCCTTTAGGAAATAAAAATTGGATTGATCGGTGAACCTGTTGCACCGGTGACTTTCAGAGGTGAAACCGAAATGATTCCCTCTAAGTTTCCGTCGCGTGCCGCCGGTCCTAAGTTCAAATGTTCCATCATGTAGATGCCGCCGCGCACCAACAAAATTTTGTGCACGATAAGAAATTCGTTGTTATCGAAAGGAATAACTTCGACGGCTGCGTTATCGGCACCAACCGCTACAACATCTTTAGCGGCTAACCATTCAGCAGCATCCGAACCAATACCGGCTTGCAAGAAACCTTCTGGTTCACCAGCCGCATTCGCAGCCCACCACATATCAAGATGACCGGTGCGAATACAAACAACATCACCGGTACGAATTTCGGTGCCTTGAGCATTTGCCGCACCTTCTAATTCGACGGCGGTCAACATACGTCCTGGCTCTAACCACTTCTCTTCTCCGAGATGAGAGACCATGTCGAGAATGACGCAACGGGCGGCGAAGCCATCAACTTTTTCAATTCCGAGTTTGCTGGCACCCGACATAGCGCGCATTTCCGAAAACGGAACGCCGTTGTAATGCTTATGTTCTTCGTAAACGTGAATAAGCGCGTCCATATGTGAAGTGGTGTGAGACGCCATCACCAAAACATCTTCATGAGCGCCCGTACCTTCAGCGGCACCGAAGTTGGCGAACATGCCGTCATCGGTTCCGTCTTGCAGAGTTAAACGCATTGGAGTGCCGCGATGACCGAGCAACGGAACGCCATGGCCCTGAATCGGAATACCAAAGCTGTACACCTTGCCGGAAGTGATTGAAGATGCGGCCGACAAAATGATTTCGGGTGTGAGGTGATTCAGCGCACCGCGTTCATCATCGGCGCCCCAGCGTCCCCAGTTATTAACTCCCATGTCTCCCCCTTGCACGTGCGACCTGCAAAAACTACAACGACGCAGACGTGCCGGGGAGAAAAATTGGGTTTAGGCCAAAGCGGGAAGGATTTCGTCTTTCAGAAGATGAAGTTGCTTCCAACCCTGATCAACCGGCAAGCCACCAATCAGCGGATGCATTGAGAAGGTGGCGAAATCGCCCGCGGCCTTCGCTTCCTCAACGGCTTCCGCCGGGGAAAGGATTCGATAGATACCTTCAGCGCGCAGTTCATCAACCGTCTTGGCATGGGAGTGAACGGCCGATTTGATATCGGATGTTTGCCATGACGAATAGGTCGTGGCCTCATGCAAGATGTATTCGCCCATTTGTTGCCAACCGGCTTCTACGTCTTCAGCAAAAAAGACATGAGAGAACGTATCCGGCGGTGCCATAGCGAAACCTTGAGTTCCGAATTCGGTGCACTTTTCGTAGTAGTACGACTCGATCTCAGGAACCGGCGCCGCAAACATGATCGGCAAACCAAAACGAGCCGCGCGACGAGCCGCTGGCTTTGATGTTCCACCTAAAAGAAGCGGCGGGTGCGGTTGTGAGAACGGTTTCGGTGTGACCTGCACGGTGGTGCCGTTGTATTCAAACGGTTCGCCAGTCCACGCCTTCAAAAGAGTGTCGATGCATTCATCCATCAACTTGCCACGGTTTTCCCATGACTTGCCATGCGCTTCGTATTCACTCGGGCGATAACCAAGACCGGCAATAACACTTAACTTGCCTTTGGAGATGAGATCTAACACTGCAATGTCTTCAGCAATACGCAACGGATCATGCAATGGAACCAACAACGCACTAATTGAAATGTTGATGTTCTTGGTGCGACCAAAAATGGCACCCGCCATGATGAGCGGAGAAGGGCTCCATCCGTTGAATGCTCCGTGATGTTCTTCTAACGAAACAAATCCACCGCCCAGTTCGTCGAGAAACTGCACCATGTCGAGCATCGCGTTGTAACGATCCGCCATCTCGTTTTGTTCGAGACCCGGTTGGACACAGTTAAAACGCAACATTGATAAAGCCATGACTACCCTCCTGAGTGGAGTGACATTCTGCCCCGTAAATCCTCCGTTGCGCTCAATCGATAGAAAAATTCGGCAAAAACACCCCTAGGCTGAGGTCATGAACGGAGCGCAGGCGGCATTTATCGGACACGGAAGTCCGATGAACGCGCTGGAAATCAATCGCTATACGCAGAGTTGGCGTGAACTTGGAGCATCAATCGCGCCCTCAGCGTTCGTGGTGGTTTCCGCTCATTGGTATATCAACGCCACCGCTGTCACCGCGTCAACAAACCCTCGCACAATTCATGACTTTTACGGCTTTCCTCAAGAACTCTTCGCCGTGGACTATCCCGCACCGGGCGCACCCGATGTTGCACAACGTGTTGCCGATGTGCTCGATCCCATTTGGTGCGGCCTCGATGTTGACTCTTGGGGAATTGATCACGGCACCTGGTCAGTGCTTATGCATATGGCACCTTCAGCCGAGATTCCGGTGGTGCAACTTTCAATTGATGCAACAAAGCCGCTCAACTATCACTTTGAAATTGGTGCGGCGCTCGCCCCATTGCTTGACGAAAACATTTTCGTTCTCTGTAGCGGCAATATCGTGCACAACTTAGGACGACTTAATTGGGGTGAACCCGAACTCGCCGAAACGTGGGCCCGCACCTTTAATGAAGCAACAAAAGAGATACTGCTTTCCGCGCCCGAAGATTTGAGTTCACTACAAGAACATCCGGATTGGTCACTGGCGGTTCCTTCGCCCGATCATTTCTTACCGGTGGCGTATTTTGCTGGACTTTCCCATGCCAAAAAGCGCGTTCCGCAAACTTTGGTTGATGGTTACAACTTCGGTTCGCTTTCTATGACGTCATATTACTTGTCTCGCTAAACGCGTTACGGCAAGACAATGGCAAAGTTCGGATCGGGTTCATCCATTAATTCCCCGAGCCGCGCCAAAACGTCAATCGCGCCTTCAGCGTGCACGTTTTCATCTTGTAAAAGTGCATCCAACGGAAGTAAGCCAGCGAAAAACATAAGTAGTAAGAGCCGTGGCGTGCGAATAACAACATCAGCATCATCGATACGTCGATCGCGGACATAAGAAAGTACGGCGTTTTCGCAACGAACTAACCAGTGCGAATCATCGGCGTTATCAATTAGCTGAATTCGACAGGAAAAGTCGCCAACCGCCATTCCGTCGAGTCGAATCGCCGCCACATCAAGAACTTGCTCGGTGCTTAAATGCGCCAGTAATCCCGCACCTAATCCGCGTCCGGGAGGCGGCCCCGAACCGCGTAATTCTTTGGCGCCAGTTAAGAAGAAATTGCGCCAAGTGGCGTTCTCAGCTGCGAAACCTAATTGGGTGTAGATCTCGGTGGTCGCCGTATCATTAAAAAAATTCGTCGGGTCGGCAAACACCACGTGATTGACAACTTCGGCCACCCAACGAAAATCGCCTTCAGCAAAACTGATGCGTGCTTTTTGCAGTACTGCATCGGCACCGCCCATGTATTCGACATAGCGCGTCGCCGCATTCTCCGGAGTATGCGACCAAAGATGAGCGGGATTGCCATCAAACCAACCCATATAACGCTGATAAACGGCTTTGACGTTATGACTCAGCGATCCGTAATAACCGCGGCAATGCCATGAGTTCGCCAACGTCGGAGGAAGTTCTAGTTGTTCAGCAATTTCAGAACCAACAAAGCCTTTATTCAAAAGACGCAATGTCTGATCGTGCATAAAAGCGTAAAGATCGCGTTGTTTCGCTAAATAATCGACGATGTTGTCGCGTCCCCAAGTTGGCCAATGATGGGAAGCAAACGAAACGTCGGAAATGTCAGCAAACAACTCGATGCTTTCATCCAAAAAGCGTGCCCAATCACGGGCGGAACGAACAAGGGCTCCACGCAAGGTCACGACGTTATGCATGTTGTGCGTAGCGTTTTCGGCCATGCATAACGCGCGGAAATCGGGGAAATAAAAGTTCATTTCCGCCGGTGCTTCAGTTCCCGGTGTCATTTGGAAAACCAAGCGCACACCATCAAGTTCAAGCGTTTCACCGGTCGTTTTAATTTCAACATTGGGTGGAATTAGCGAAACCGATCCACTGGACGAAATGGCGCCTAGGCCAGTAGTCATTTGTCCTTCGGGTCCGCGGGGCAACGTATTGCCATACATATATAAGGCTCGTCGCGCCATTGCGGGCCCGGCATGCAAGTTTTCGTTTACCGCGTGTTCAAGAAAATCTTCCGGTGCCACAATTGGAATGTTGTCGACATTGCCCATAGGCAAAATGCCCGCCGCGCCACCGAAATGATCAATATGCGAATGCGTATAAATCATGGCGGTAACCGGTCGATCACCACGATGGTGTTTATATAAATCAAACGCTGCCGCCGCACATTCACTCGACACCAACGGATCAATGACAATGACGCCCTTGGTCCCTTCCACAAATGTCATATTGGAAATATCAAGACCGCGAACTTGATAAATACCGGGAACAACTTCAAAAAAACCGGTAATTAACGTCAATTGGGCTTGTCGCCACAAACTGGGATGCACGGTGGCGGGAGCATCGTGAGCAACATCTCCCCAAGCATTGGCATCCCAAACAACTCGTCC
Source organism: uncultured Bifidobacterium sp. (assembly GCA_964403825.1). GTDB lineage: Bacteria > Actinomycetota > Acidimicrobiia > Acidimicrobiales > Acidimicrobilacustridaceae > Acidimicrobilacustris. The sequence goes on from CAYOHV010000012.1 coordinate 15,724, forward strand.
GTCGGTGGCTTTCACTAACGGTTGTGTCAGCGGACCAATGAAGCCACGTTGTGCATCAATGAAATCTTGTTGGTCGTCGAACGGTAACTCCATACGAGCCGTCGCCAGTTGTTCAACAATCGAGCGATGAAGTTCCATAGCCACCCTTTCGGCGAGGAGAACACCTCGACCGTAGTGCAAGAATTAATCGAGCATTGGCGGCGTCGGTAGACGCAGTTGCTGCATATCGTCATAACGCTCGCGAATTTGATCGTGATAACTGGGTTTCGTAGGGATCCAAAACTGATCGTTATTCACGGCGGCGAAAACTAACTCGGCAACGTCATCCGGTGACATACCCGCCGCCGTTGAATCGGCCAGCATCTGCTCAACAAAAATGGCGTCTTCACCCTTTTCGTGTTGCCGATCAATAAAACGTTCGGGGCGATTACGACCGGACGTTCCGATATTGGTATTGATCAGACTGGGAACTAAAACCGAAACTCCAATTGGTTTACCGGTGGTGCGTAAATCTTGGGCCAAACAATCACTTAAACCAACAGCGGCAAATTTCGACGTGAAATATGGACCGGAATAGGCACCTGTCACCAAACCGCCCATTGAAGCGGTATTGACGATATGTGCAGGTTGATCGGCTTCTAAAAGACGGGGAACAAATGCGTTAATGGCGTTCACAATGCCGTACACATTCACGCCCATCACCCATTGCCAATCAGCAATGGAGCGTTCCCACATCAGTCCACCGGAAAATACGCCCGCGTTATTACAAAGCAAATTGACCTGACCGAATTCGGCGTAGGCCGCATCACATAAACGCTGAACATCTTCAGCATCGGAAACATCGGTGCGCACGCCAATGGCATCAACACCGAATTCGTCGCGCACGAGGGCAACGGTTTCATCCAATGTTGGTTGCTCAACATCAGATGCCACCACCTTCATGCCCCGTGAGGCTCCTGCTCGCGCCAGGCCTCGACCGATTCCACTTCCTGCACCCGTGATAACCGCTACTTGACCTGACGCGATTTGCATGACTTAACGGTCCTCTTCGAGTTTGAAAACTCGTAATGCGTTTTCCCGCAAAAACTTGGGCCACACGTTGTCGTTGAAAGGAACGTTTGGCATATCGGAGAACTGACGTTCCAAACTCAAACCGGCGGGGAAATAACCGCAGTACATGATCTTGTCGGCGCCACGGGAGTTGGCGTATTTGATGATGTCTTTCGGGTAATGCTTCGGCGCGAAGGCGCTAGTCATGTAATGCAATCCCGGCCACTTCAACATCAACTTCACCGCTAATTCTGTCCACGGTTCGCCACCATGCATCATGACCATTGTTAATTCGGGAAAGTCATATAGAACTTCGTCGAACTGTTCAACATGCTGTGGCCAACTCGGCATACGAGGACCGACAATGCCGCCGTTAATGCAGATCGGAATATTCAATTCACAACAGGTGGCGTAGATGGGGTACATCTTCTTGTCACCCACACCAACCTGCGGAACCATTCCACTGGGGAAGGTCATGGCCGCCACGATGTTGTGATCGGCTTTTTGACGCTTCAATTGGCGAACTGTTTCCATTCCCTTATTGGGATCGGCTTGGGCGCAAAGGTGAAAACGTCCGGGATGAAGTTCCTTAGCGCGAATCGACTTTTCGTTAATGCCAGTCATGCATTGCTCGATATTGAATGCATCCATCTTCTCAACGATCCACGCCACGACATCAGTGTCCGGCGGAACAACGTCGGGAACGTCTTTGAACATGTATTGCGCGGGAAATTCAAATTCCTGCAGCGATTGCGCGTCTTTTAAATTGGCTTTGAAAAAGTCATACGCCGACTTTTTCTCTTCGATGCTGGTGAATGGAAAGCCCATTCCAAGATCGACAATGCCGATATCAGTCGGCATACCCATGATGTTTCCCCCTTTTTCGGCCTATGGCCGAACGACGTAGCAGTGTAGAAGTTGAGCGGCTACCAGTACAGCGAGCGGAACGTTTCCACTGCTTTTCCGTACATTTCGAGATAGCCCTCGTAACCGGTGGCCGCCCCGAATGTCACTCGTAAATCGGTCACTCCAGCAGCGATGAGATCGCCCGATGCCTTCAACGTGGCATCGACGTCGAGTTCACCGTTGGCATCGCGTACAGCGACCGCATGGCCTTGGATTTGAAAATCCGATGTGCCGCCGGCTTCGACAACCAATTGACGCAAACGCGGAATCGACTCAGCCATGTTGGCGCCATCGCTACCCCAAGGAATCCATCCCGATCCGTAATCAGCCAAACGACGCACTACACGCTTATTAATGGTGCCGCTCACCCAAATCGGAACGCCGCCGGCTTGGCGCGGTTTCGGCATTTGATGAATCTTCTCGAACGAAAGTTCCGGCGAGTTGTAATTCGCAACTTGATTACGCCAAAGTTCTTGGCACACTTCGATGGTGTGATCCATTAAACGACCGCGAGTTTCAAAATCTAAACCGGCGGCGTCGTATTCCTCTTTTTGCCAACCAACACCAATACCTAAATCGATGCGACCGTTGGTGAGCACATCAAGAGTGGCCAATGTTTTGGCCAAGACAACTGGGCGTCGTAATGCAGCAATCAAAATGGCCGTGCCTAAACGAACTCGATCGGTTTGGGCACCAACGGCACTTAAGAACGTAAGTGGCTCCAACCACATTCCATCGGAATCGGTTGGTTGTTTTCCTCCGGCACTTCCGCCCTTTTTTGGATCCCCATACGCATCAAGATTTTCGCCATAGGCCACGTGATCAGAAACAACAATGCGATCGATACCCGCTGTATCGGCCGCTCGACATTGATCAAAAAGGAAACTCCAGTCCCCCGGATCATCTTGCATAAACGTGCGAACTTGAATCGAAATTTGCGGCTTCATGGTTTTACTTTCTCACGTTTTACGCAATGACGTTGCTTAGACGTTGGACAACGGCCGAGCGATGCTGACTTCATGCCCAGATGGATCGAGGATATGAAAATAGCGTTCGTTCCAAGGCGCATCAGACGGCGGCATCAACGGTGAATAACCGTTCGCCCGCAATTGCTCATAACAATCATCAGGGCTCTCCACCCAAATAATGAATCGGCCCCAGCCAATGGGATTTTGCGGAGAATGCGGCCAATCCTTTTTCCACTGCAAATTCAAAAATGATTCGCCGAGAGAAAACGAACTGAATTCGGCATCGTCACCGCCATAAGCCAGCGACAAGCCAATGGTTGAATAGAAATCACAAGACGCTTTCATCGAAGCGGTATGAAGTGTGACCGCGCTTAACACGATTACAAAACTTTGCGGAAGATCTTTGCTTTCCGCGCGTTATAAGGCGGATATGGCAGCGATGGATCCATCTTGGTGCTGCGTCGTAACACGGGTTTGAGATGTTGAAATAAACGCACACTGGTTTCGCCGTGATACGAGCCCATACCGCTTTCGCCAATGCCACCAAAAGGCAGATTGGGATTAGTGATGTGCATGATCGTTCCGTTCACTGTCACTCCACCTGCGGTTGTGCGCTCAATCACTGCATCAATAGCAATATCGCTTTCCGCAAATACATAAAGCGCTAACGGATGCGGGCGAGCATTCACAAACTCAATGGCGTCATCCAATGACTTCACTTTCACAATGGGAAGTATCGGACCAAAAATTTCCTCATTCATGATGGCCGCCGAAACATCAACGTTGGTGAGCACAGTTGGTTCGATAAACCGATCAGCAGAATCAGTTCGACCGCCAATAACAACTTGGCCACCACTCATGAGTGCACGTAAACGATTGAAATGTCGATCGGAAACAATGCGACCATACGATTCGCTCTTTTGCGGGTCGGATCCGTAGAAACTGCGAATTGCGCTCGCTAATTGATCAATGAAATCGTCATGTACATCTTCAGTAAGTAAGACGTAATCGGGAGCAATGCATGTTTGACCCGCATTCATCCACTTGCCCCAGGCCACACGACGAGCGGCGACTTTTAATTTGGCTGACGAATCAATAATGACCGGGCTTTTTCCGCCCAGTTCCAAAGTGACCGGCGTGAGATTTTTTGCCGCCGCCGACATCACAATGCGACCAACAGTTCCGTTACCGGTATAGAAGATGTGATCGAAATGCTGAGCT
>CAYOHV010000013.1:0-1730 GCA_964403825.1 uncultured Bifidobacterium sp.
TTAGACCGCGGCGGCTGCGCCACCCGAGACATCGAATGCTTTACCGAAATGGGCCGGACCACCGAAGGCGGAAATTGTTCCTTTGGTATCGCTGCTTAATCCCGCGGCGAGTGATTGCAATTGCGCGGGCGTGAGTTTGTCCATCATTTGTTCAATGATTGCTTCACGAATTTCATGCGGTGTGGCGCTGTAACCCAAATCAGTTAAAAGTTCGTAGATCTTTTTTGGACTCTCTTGCATTGAGAGCAAGGTGTCGTTGAGTCCTGGGTTTTCGGCGAGGTCGGACAAGAGTCGGTTTGCTTCGGATTCGCTCATGGGGCATCCAGTTGCTGCGTAGAAGAGTGAGTATGGCGTACTTACGAAAAGAGAATTGTCTTGCAGTGTACTGACGAAAGTTCAGTAATGATAATAATTTTAAGCATTAATTCCGGCGACAAAGTTGCCAAATTCAGCGGATCCGACTTTGGCCCACATGAATGGTCCTCTCGGCTCTACCATCAGACCACTACGTGGGAGGGAACGTTATGCCAATGAGTCTTGAGGAAATTTCGGATCGTATGGAGATCCAGGATCTTCTGGTTCGCTATTGCTACGCGGTCGATCATCGCAATTTCGACGAATTCAAAACGATTTTCACGCCGGACGCATCTATTGACTATTCCGTGTTCGGCGGGCCGGTTGCCGGTGTGGATGAAACCATCGCTTACCTCAAAGAAACGATGCCCATGTTTGCGTCGTTTCAGCACATGATCTCCACAAGCCAAATCCAACTCGATGGCGATACCGCCAAAGTGAAGACGATTTGTCATAACCCAATGATCATGCCCATGGGCGAAGAGACGGCAATTTTCACTTGCGGCCTTTGGTATGTGGATGAAATGGTGCGTACGCCGGAAGGTTGGCGTATTGCTAAACGGGTCGAAGAAAAGTCATATATGAAGGACATGCCCGGTATTCCGAACTCCGGACCTGCCTCGGTCTAACGACTAGCCTGCGCTCTGTGATTCTTTCTGACCGAACCATTCGAGAGGAAATTGCCGCGGGCCGCATTGTGATCGAACCTTTCGATCCGACGTGCGTGCAGCCTTCGTCAGTTGACTTACATATTGATCGTTACTTTCGCGTTTTCCGTAACCACACAATGGGTTACATCGACGTGAAGCAAAATTTGGAAGAGCTCACCGAACTCGTCGAGATCGGTCCTGATGACACATTCATTCTTCATCCCGGTGAATTTGTTTTAGGTTCGACCAGCGAGCGAGTTGCCCTTCCGCCCGATCTTGTCGCTCGTCTCGAAGGCAAATCGAGTCTTGGTCGTTTGGGATTATTGATTCACTCAACCGCAGGTTTTGTTGATGCCGGTTGGGATGGACAATTGACATTGGAACTTTCCAATGTGGCCAATCTGCCCATCACGCTTTATCCGGGTATGAAAATCGGACAGATCTCATTTATCCAGATGACAACTGCCGCTGAAAATCCGTATGGATCCTCAGCAGTGGGTTCGAAATATCAAGGCCAAGTTGGTCCCCGTCCAAGTCGTTACTGGGAAAACTTCCGCTAGTTCGTTTTCGACTTTCATAACAAGTTCAACGCGCATTGCGACGCGTAACTGTTGCGATATGAAACGCATCACGAAATACGAAGTGGGCCCCTATCCGAAGATAAGGGCCCACTTTCAAATTGACTATTAGTCAGATTTTGAATGATTAGATTGCTGCACCAGCGGC